>JASFLV010000037.1:0-13279 GCA_050117915.1 Thioalkalispiraceae bacterium
GCTTCGCTACGGTCATTACAAATCAGTTGCACTTAGAACCACTTCGCGGTTCATTAAGTACTTCCTGAACTCGCCCTGCTCGTTCTGGTCGCACGCCAATTGCGCACTGCTTTGAAGCTCTGCGAGCTTCATGCAGCATTTCCTACGCTGCGCTCCGGTCCTATGTCGGCGTGGAAGCGAATTGTAGTATATCGTACCGCATCCTGCTATATCTTCATGGCGGATCTTCAGGGAAAAATCTGCTTAACAACCGCGGTCGGTCTGGCCGATATTCGGGTAGCGCTCTCGAAACGAGTCCAGCACTTCGGGTAACAGTTGTTGCTCTTTAGACCAATCAAGCCAGTATTCACGTAGCGGCAGGTCAATCTGCCTGATCCTGACCTTGAACCCCAGCTTTTTGATTTGTTCATAACGGCGCTGGGCCAGTTCAGACCTCGAGAACACACCCAGTGAAACAGCGTTATTCTGCTCGCCAGTTACGACCAGGAAATAGTCTTTTACGTTTTGCTTTTTAAGCTCACTGATATGTGCCTTTGCCTGCTGACGGCTCGCTTCTGGCGGTATCAACACCCAGAAGCCTTTGCGCGTATTATCCTTGCTCATCCGCCGCTCAGCGGATATTCCTAGTGATTCAAGTTCTTCGCGTATGCTGTTTGCCGATTTCTTGTCTTTAAATGGGCCAAGTGTGTTACAACGCTTTGCTGCTTCCTCAGTCTGAGGCTGTTCGGAGAGTCGCTCCTGGCGGGCCTGATATTCCCTGAGTAAAACCAGCCGCAAATTATCGTCATCGACCGGAGCCTGGGCTTCAGTTAAATCAACGCTCCGATAATGCCATAGGCCAAAGCCAAGATTGGCAAGTAACAGTATGTAAATAATCCATTTCATGTGTATTTTATCTTACGAGGCTGTCGCAATTAGCGCCAGCCCTTTTAAAACCAGCGCAGGTTCTAAGGCGCATGGACATTGTAATGTTTTCTCTAGCTGTACTGCGTCACCCCCGGTAAGAATACACCTTGTCTCTCCAGAGTCAGTTATCGCAGATAATTCATTGAAGGCACGCTCGATCAAACCGTCCGCAGCATAAGTGGTGCCGGCAATAATACCCGCTTCAGTCGATGTGCCAAAAAACCTGTTGCTGGTATCCATCTGCGCGTAATCAATATTTATCTGCGTGCCGGTATCAAGGATGCTACGGCTTAGCTGAAGGCCGGGGGAAATCAGACCGCCTAAATGGGTGCCTTTTGCATCGATAGCGTCAACCGTAAGAGCGGTACCTGCATCAACCACCAATACGGCCATTTGAGCAATATGATAGGCGGCAACCATCGCCGCCCAGCGATCACTGCCGAGGCGCGATGGCTTTGAATACGCATTACTAACTCCCACTCCCTGAGCTGGACTGGACAAAAACTGAGGGACGCGTTGCCACTTGTTCTTTATAGAGGCAATTAAGGCCTGTTTGTGGTTTGGCGAACTTACACAACTTACTAAAATGCGTGCCGGTCTCTCGCAGCTGTCCCAGCTATATTCAGAGACTGAGCCAAGCGGTATTGAATTTACCTTAGAGACATCACCGGCATCAGATGCCAGCGTCCATTTAAGGTAACTGTTCCCCATGTCGATTAATAAAAGACTCATGTTAAACCATTTACCCAGCCCATCTATTGATCTGATTGATTTAGCGCGGCCTCAGGCTTATCTCACCCGAATAATACCGCTGTATCTGACCCTGTTGCTCGATTAAGAGTGCCCCGTGTTGATCAATTCCACGCACAATGCCCCTGATTTTCCGTTCACCTAAACGAAGTACAACTTCGGAATTCATATAACTATCCCATAATAACCAACGCTCGCGAAAAGGTTCCAGGCCATGGCGTTCAAAATCATCAAGCGCAAAAAGAATTTGCATCAGCAGACCCGCTGCAAGTTGGTTACGTGATAAGCCTATCTTACACACCTGGTTCAGGGCTATCCATGGCTGATCAATTTTTGCAGCCTCGGTAGCCGGCATGTTCAGGTTTAAGCCTATTCCAATTATGACTGCATAGGGTCCATGGGTTTCACCATGCATTTCCAGGAGTATCCCACATAACTTCCGACCCTCGACAAGTATATCGTTCGGCCACTTCAGCGCCGCTTGCTTGACTCCGTGGTTCTTTAAATGCTCAACAATGGCAACACCCACAGCCAGTGATAAACCGGTTATATTACTGGGCACGGTGTCGAATTGGCGTCGAATTGAAAAATACAGATTACCACCAAATGGGGAGATCCATTGCCTGCCTCGTCTTCCCCGCCCTGCAGTTTGCTGCTCGGCAAAAACCACTTTGCAGTTTCCTGTAGTTGGCTCGGTCTCCTGCTTTTGAAGATATTTATTTGTCGAATCAATGCTAAGCAGGGTTTCAATCTCAATGTCTGGGAATTTTTCTGATACGGCATCTGAAATAATTTTACTGCTCAGTAATTCAAAAGGCTCAGGCAGTCGATAACCTTTGCCGGTGACTGCATGTATATCCAGACCAAAATCTGTTTGTAATATTTTAATCTGTTTCCAGATCGCAGCCCGCGTCACACCCAGTTCAGTTGCCAGATGTTCACCAGAATGAAATTTTCCATCCAGGAGAGTATTTAAAAGTCGATGTTGTAATGCCATATCATCAGGCTCTGGAATTCATTTACTTGCAAAGGCGACAAACACAGACAATTCCACAATGAATCAAAGCTGGCCGCTGGTTTTAACTTCTAGATAACGGTTTACTATATTGATTGGTAAATCCTGCGGCGTGACATCGGTGTAAAGCACGCCAGCACCATCTATCTGTTGATGTGCCTCTCGTCGATAACTTAAATAGTGTTGCGCTGATGCATGATTCAAGGCGGATTCGAAATCATCAACATTTTGATTGAGAAGTTTGTTAATTGCCGTTTCCTGCATACTAGCCAACAGCACCAGGTGGCGTTTACGCATAATCTGTAGTGCAGGTAGTAATTCATCGGTATCTTCATCACGCAGATTGGTGATGAGTACTATCAGTGCCCGTCGTTTCTGCCGCTTCATGAGTTCGGTTGCGGCACGGCTATAGTCAGGAGATAGGAGACTGGGCTGAAGGTCATAGACCGAGTTCAATATACTATTAACATTACCTATCGATTTTTTCGGCGGGATCCAGCGTTCATCACCACTGAAAGTCATTAAACCAACTGCATCACCCTGGCGAAGGGCGACATGGGATAATAATAAAATTGCATTAAGAGTGTGATCAAAGTGACTAAGTTTATCGTCGTGGGCCAGCATCCGGCGTCCACAGTCAACCAGAAAAATAATTTGCTGATCCCGCTCCTCCTGGTAATCGCGGGATATAAGTTTATGTGTCCGCGCTGTGGCATTCCAATCGATCTGACGAAGCGAATCACCATCACGATATTCACGCAGTTGGTGAAAATCCAGGCCTTCGCCACGGCGCCTTTTTTTCAAAATACCCATCTGGTTTAAGCGCTGATCCGTTGCCAATAGCGAGTACTTCATCACGCTGGAGAAGTTCGGGTAATTTCTTACTTCAGAGACCAGGGGTTGTATGATATTTTTCTTCCATAGCCCCAGCACGGAGTAAACCCTGATCTGGATCTTCTCGAAAGCCACTGGTCCTCGCACAACCGGTTTAACTCGATAATTAACCTTAACCCAGTTTCTTGACGGAATAGAAATGGTAATAGGTAGCCCCTCATACTCCAACTCCTGGGGAACATGGTCAAAGATGTCTAGTTTAAGTGGATATCGATAGCGATTATGCAAGGTCAATTCAACATTCGCCCAAGCGCCAAGCGAAAGTGAATGCATGACATCTCGTTCAACCTGTATCTGTCGGCTCCCCAGCACGCTTAAGGCATCAGCAATCAGGCCACCAATCACAATATAAATAACTATCTTCCATTCTTGCGCATACGCTGGGAAAAAACCCAACAATACTGCCAGGATAAAGACAGCAAATAATAACCAAATAGTTTTACGTGCTGGGATCATATACGTGGCGCATCGACACTATCGAGTAAGTTTTGCAGGATTGTATCTGGTGTCTGTCCTTCAATTTCCATCTCGGGAGACAACACAATCCGATGACGTAATCCGGCGATAGCAATACTCTTGATATCATCGGGCGTAACAAAATCATTTCCATGTAGTAAAGCTGCAGCACGCCCGGCACGTAACAGGGCAATACCACCACGGGGGCCGGCACCAATACTGATACCTGGCCAATTTCGTGTTTGTCTTACAATATTCACTGCATACTCACTTACCCGACTATCCACTGTCAGTTCAGCAGTGACCTTTTGTAAGTTTACAATATGCTCCGCATTGACCACTGCCTGAGTATCATCGACATTAATGGCATCACCAATTGAGTTTGAGGTGACATTATGTACCAGCTTGTATTCTTCATCCTGACCAGGATAATCGATCATTATCTTTAATAAAAAACGATCCAGCTGTGCTTCAGGCAAGGGATACGTGCCTTCCTGTTCAATTGGATTCTGTGTTGCCAGTGTCATAAAGGGAGGCTCAAGGAGTAGTGGTTTCCCCTCGATCGTTACTTGTTGTTCCTGCATTACTTCTAATAATGCGGCCTGGGTCTTGGCAGGTGCGCGGTTAATCTCATCCGCTAACAACAGGTTGGTGAATACCGGCCCCCGCCTGATCTTGAATGACTCACTCTTCAGATCATACATGGCATGACCGGTTACATCACTGGGCATTAGGTCAGGTGTAAACTGAATACGTGAGAACGTGCCCTGAAATGTTTTGGCCATCGCCCTGACTAACAAGGTTTTCCCCAGTCCAGGCACACCTTCAATTAACACATGGCCTGAGGCCAATAAGGCAATAATTACCTGATCGATTACATTACTCTGACCGACTACGGCTTTGGCAATTTCCCCTTTTATTCTATTGACAGTTTGGCTTGCAGCCTGGATGTGCTCCGAAGATACCCCTGATTCAATACTCATAGTTTCTTCCTTATAGTACTTAATACTTCGATGATTGCAGCAAATTCTAGTTCTTTATCGGCGGACTTCGCGGTAATTGCCTGGTAAACCTTATCCACTGGCAAATTGGCCAGCTTGGCCAGTTTAGCGGCTAATTCTTTATTCGTTAGACGAACCCAAAGTGGTCGCGTTTGTACAATTTGTTCCTGGAGTGCCTTCTGTACACTGGATAATAATTCCATTTTATTTTTATTGCGCCACTGAAAGTGCCCAGTCGAGACGATATGCTCACTCATACTGCGTCTTACGGCGGTTGGATTTGGCGCCACAGGTCCGAAACGCCGAGATGCATACCAAAGCCAGAACAGGACGAATATAATAAACGTTGTCAACGCGGGTGAATATTTATCGGCTATGATCGATAGTAAGGAGGGACTATCACCATGGCGAATAATCCAGAGCTTTCTCTGATTATTATCTATATGTACCAGTGTATGTAAAAATGCAGCATGATCATATTTATCTATGTGGTGGTTAGTCAGAAAATCGATTTCACTTAACAGCGTTACCCAGCCTTCTCCTATATTAAATTCCAGTAAGTGGGCACCATTATTCCCCTGCACTTCCCAGGATGTTTCATAGCGTCCCTGGTTAATCATCCATTTGCTCGGCCAAAACCTGACTTGTTTATCCTCAATCTGATCATTAACCGGTATGGTAAGTACCGTCCGCCAGAATTTTTTCTTTTCTTTGGATTTTTCCCATTCTTCTGAATCGATTGTTTCATCAGAATCTGACTCAGGGTCTTGCTCAATGATATCAGGATTTTCTTTTTCCGCATTCTCTTCAATACCCTCCATAAGCATGCCAAAGAAGGGTAAAATATCAAACTTATGGTCCGTGGTTACTCCAAGTTCTTCAAATAACTCATCCCGCGTTTCAAAATCATCCTTGCGGTTATAGCGGGCCAGGGCAATTAGATGCCCACCTTGTTTAACCCAGTCCAATAGTTCCTGAACTCGGTCTGGTCCAATGTCATAACGCTTGGTCGGAATAAATAAAATATCATCCGTACTGGGCATCTCATCGAGCTCGAGGATACTGGAAAGGCTCTCAACCTGCGTATTATATTTTTCAAGAAATAACTCAGCTGCATAGTATTGATTGCGCGCTGCCTTACCACTGAAACCTACGTGAACCTCTTCTTCATAACGCTCATGGGTTTCAAAAAACCACCAGCTGACTCCCGCTACGAGCAGCACGACGACGCCGACAATAATCAACACAACACGATTCATGATTGTTCGCCAAAGTGTTGTGACCAGCGCTGACTGAGATCACGCATTAATGACTCATCCGGCAAGCGATGTGCATAAGCAGCATATTGCCAGGTTGTTGTTAGTTCACGAAAATAGTCAATCCCCTTGCCGCCTAGCTTGTCTGCATGTTGAACGACGGTGCGAATACAGTCTCCCTCGGTGGCACTACCCTTAAGGTTAATCCCGTCGCGATGGACCAGTGTGGTTAACGCACCACGGTATAACAGGCTTAGAGCAACAAGCGGATTACTGTTATTCCATAAATCCATGGCGGCCTTACTGACATCGTCCGGTAATGACTCGGGTGTGATCTCCAGACCAAATAATGATCTGGGTAATTTTTTGTTTACCCTACTGGCACTTGAGGCGGCAACCGGTGACCAACGCAAATACAAAATCACGGCAAGAACAATCAGCGCTACAACCAGAATCCACAGGATCACTTCGCCAATCGAAGCTAGTCCGAGACTTAAACCTTCAAATGCAAATGAAGATTCTTCTTCCGTCTCCTCTGCTGCTTCTTGCTCTTCCTCCTGGTTTTTATTCCGCCAGCGCTTGACGATCTTGGTATCCTTGAACTCTTCCCGTGCCATAATTTCTTCGATGGCCTGTTTAGCTTCCGCGTTGGTTATAGAGGTGTTGTCCTGTATCTGTGCTGCCTCTACACCGTTAAGCGGCGCAAAACTAATACACATCGCACATAGCAGCATGGCTGCGCTACCATAACGACTTGCCTGCCCAACACGCGTCGCCATTTGTCTGAAGGCAATCTCTATATCCCAGCCTTCCAGTTGTGTCCGCCGATTGATATAAAGTGCAAAGCCGCCTGCAACATAAAAAGGTTCGACCAACAGATAACTTATATAAATAAAACTGTTGATCACCAGACCTGACCACCAGGCAGCATCGTTATCACCGGGGATTAAGGCTCTTGACACCTCATCTGTGTAGTAGGACGGAGAAAACATGAAGACCAGCGCTAACAGGCTGGTAAAAATGATCACTTCCATAACAATGCACATAAAGGTCAGCCCCAGGGCACTTCCCCCGGTTACCTTCTTTAGTACTCTTGAACGTTCCGCGCGTGCCTGCCCCGCCAGTTTTTCCAGCTGCCAGATCGGCATATTGAATGATCGGGTTGGGTCAAAACGAAACAGTGTCAACATTTTTATCAGGTGGGGGAAGATCAGGCCCGGGATGGCCCTGACGATGACCCGCAATGATTCGACTTCACCAAACAGGGCACGACTAATAATATGTAACGGGACTCGCTCATACAGTGGCTTTAGCCACCAGAAGGCAATAGCGGCCCAGATATAATGATCGATCAACACCAGGTTAATTATCAGAAAAATGGGCAAGGTCAGCACTAGCCAGCTTAAGGCAATCTTTTTCCACCACTGCTGAACCATCATGAAGCCAAGGTCAACGGCCTCCCACGGTTTACGTGGTCTAACCCGCGCTGTCATCTTCTCAAGCTGCACGACGCCGACGCCCTATCAATAGAAAGTAAAACCCTATGAAGCCCCATAGGATATAACCCACAGTAAATTTGATATCTGGATCGATATTGCCTTTTGATGACCAGAATGCTTCAAGGAAAGCTGCGATCACTAACATCAGGATCACACCATAGATCATCTTTAAACTGGTACGCCCAGCAATTTTAAGTGCCTGGCTGCGTGAATTGCGTCCGGGTCGAATCATGGCGCCACCGAGCTTGAGCCCGGCCATCCCCGCAATCACAATTGCGGTTAGCTCAAATGAACCATGACCAATGACAAAAGAGAGAAACGTTTCAGAATAACCAATCTGGATTAAGTGGCCGGCAACTGCACCAATCACAAGTCCATTATAGAAAAGGAAAAAGATACTGCCCATTCCAAATAACATCCCACCTGCAAAAGTCCGGAAACCAACACTGATATTGTTATAGATATAGTAACCAAACATATAAAAATCATCATCCGACTGACGTTCGCTACCAATATGTTCGGCATTTGGATCATACATCGAGCGGAATTGACTAACTTGCTCGGGTGGCAAAACACTATAAACCAGCTCAGGATTTTCCTGAATGGCCAGACCGACTCCCAACAAAGGACCATAAAACAATAAGGTCGCTAACCAGAACAGGCGCCACTCCTGACGGATCAATGAGGGAAAAACATAGAATACAAAATTCACAAACCCTGTCAGCGTATTGCTCTTGGCCCGGTATAAATATTGATGACCACGCAGGGTCAACTGGTTCAAATACTCGATGAGATGAGCCGAATAATTTCTTGATTGCGCCAATGACAGATGATGGCATAACTGTCTGTACATATGCGGTACATCGATTGAACTCGATACCAGGGGTCGTTTCTCCTTTGGGATCTCCCTGTCCTGGGAATCAAGCCATTCTTCAAAGGCCTGCCACTGGGGTTTATATTTTTCAGTAAAACTGTCCTGGTTCATCGACGCCCCATCATCCAGTTGGCATATTGCAAGAGCCGGTTAACGGCCTTTTCATCTTCTTCCTGGGTAACGTTTTCAAGTATATTGGCCAGTTCGCTGGAACGTTGTGGTGTAAATAATTTGACCCGCTCCGCATATTGGATGATTGATTTTTGTTCCAGGGGTGTGAGTGGTACAGGTGGTGTCAACGGCGCCAGACCAATGATATCACTCGCCTCAGCCAGTTTATCCTGATAAACAACGATCGTGCCTGCAGTAATGTCACCAAGTCGCTTAAACTCACGATTAAATAACATTGATGTTAGACCCACACCATACAGTACCGGTAAAAAGTCGACGCTACGTAATAGATTGCGTAATAATGAAGACTGCAAAGTCACTTCCGTACCATCATCATTCACCACTTTAATTCCCATGGAACGTTTACCCGGTGTTGCACCATTGTTATACAGCTCAAAGACAACCGGATAAAACCATTCCATTAAGAACACGAAGATTAAGTACAAGCCCTGGCCAAAGTTACCAAGAATACCGAAAATACTTCCAACCACAATATAAACTGCAAACCTGATTAACAGGTCGATCATCCACGCGTAACCACGCACCACTGGCCCTGCCAGTCGTAATCCAAGCTCGACGCCTTCAGGGGTTTCTATCGATCGTCGTGTATCCAGCATAAATTAATCAGAAGAATAGTTCGGTTACTTTTGCTGTTGATATTGAGGCTGATCTTGCTGTGATCTTTCGATATATCCGTGGTATGCAGGTATTGCAATCGCAGCAATAATTCCAATGATTCCAGTAATCGGCATGATCAAGGCAAGCAGGATAACCCCGATTCCATTGGCAGGTGCTGGCGCCCCAAACCGGTTTGGCCCCTGGGTCCCCGGTACAAACATGAAAACAAGAAAACCGATTAGTGGTATCAAAAGAATCAGTGATAACCAACCGCTACTATTCATATCATGGGCCCGTTGAATAGCAAACATGAAGTAAAAAACCAGTTGGACTATCGTAGTAATGAATATAAGCGCCATTCCAGCTGTACTACCAATACTGCCCCCAAGGCCAATTATGGGGCTAAGTACGGCCACAAAAATACTGATGACCAAATAAGCACCCATCGCATAAGCCAGAAATCGCATGCGACCAATACGCCCGGACACACTAAAAATCCTGGGCTGCGAAAACTCCTCTGCACCCTGCTGCTCAACCTGACTCCGCGGAGTCTGATACTGATTAATTTCTGACATACTTGTCCCCCCAAAATCACCCTAATTACCTAATCGTCATTAATGACGGGTTATTGAGTGGTGTTTTCCCGAAGCGTAATAATTATGTAATTTATAGTATCCTATATTATATATATAGTGTGGCTAACCTGTTCAAATGAATCCAGCCAATTACCTATGAAAAACCTGACAATTAACAGAATTTAAAATAATTGTAACATCGGGAACTATACTATATTAAGAAACTCTAATTTATTACACAGAAATTGAATAACCGAGACAACGAAGTTGACTTTACTACGGAAAATTATATTGCTTGGATTTTTCTTATCACTATTTGGCTGTCAGCAAAAGCTGATAAAGGTTGAACAGGTTGATGGCTGTCCTGAAACCCTCAACCATACGGTACGCCAACTCAATGGCGAGGCATCCGTTAATCTTTGTAAAGAATACCTCGGTAAGGTGGTATTGATTGTTAATACTGCAAGCAAATGTGCCTTTACCGATCAATATGACGGACTGGAAAAACTCTATGCAAAATACAAGGACCAGGGCCTGGTGGTATTAGGTTTTCCTTCTAACGATTTTGGTAATCAGGAACCGGGCACTGAAAAGCAAGTCCAGGAATTCTGTCGTCTTACCTACGGCGTACAGTTCCCCATGTTTGCCAAGACGACCGTCAAAAAAGGCGATGCTGATCCCCTCTATCACACCCTGGGCGATCTCACTGGTACTTACCCGAAATGGAACTTTTATAAATATTTGCTGGACCGCAATGGCAATATCGCCGGTACCTATACCAGTATTACCAGCCCGGAAAGTTCAAGTCTGGTGGATACTGTTGAAAAGCTGCTAGCCCAACCTGCTGAATAAACAAATCATCAGGGGAACCATTTCTGTCACCTTCAAAATTGTTTGTGACCGCCGGGCTGTCCACCGAGCGAGATCCGGTAACGTTGAATAACTCGTTGCTTATACAGCAGATAATGTTGTCGTTCTGATTTATCGACAAACAGCTTATCAACTTTTTCTGCAGCCAGAATAGGATTAGTTAATAGAATACTAACAAGTAGCAATCCATGCCGAAGCAAATTCTTCATTACCTCACCATAGAACGCTTCGTTCCTGGTGTGGTAATAAAAGTGCGAGGCTACAAAGTAAACTCCCGGTAAAAACCGGGAGTGCATAATTATAGTTGCTTTACCTGAATAAATTACTTCAGGTTAATGAGAGGGGGTCAGGCAGATTTACCCTTACCTTCTGTCACCATCTTGAGGGTATGACGACACTGCAAATGAATCTTGCCACGCGCCAGTTGAATACAGCGTTTATGTTCAAAATCCTTGAGAATGCGACTCACCATTTCTCGGGTAGTACCCAGTTCCTGTGCCAGTTCGCTGTGGGTAATTTTAATCGGTTTGCCACAGTTCTGTTCGTATTGATGGTTCAACCAACAGGCAATCCGCAAATCCAGACGATCGAAGGCAAAACCTGAGACCAGGTCGACCATGTGCGAAAGACGTTCGGTCAGGGTACGTAACACATAATTACGGAAGCTGACGGATTCCGCCAGGGCCTTCTGAAATATCGGGCGAGTGATGACCAGGCCCTGCATTGCCGTTTCGGTTTGCGCCATGATCGGGTAGGACAGACCATTCACCAGGTTGTTCAGATTATGCACACAAAGCTCACCGGGTTCGACGCGATACAGGGTGACTTCGCGGCCTTCCGGAGAGTTTTTGTAAACCCGCACTTTGCCTTCCACAATCAGCATCAGGTGTTTGCACTCCATCGCCTCATGAAAAAGGATGGAATGGGCATCAAAACTCACCAGCTTGGCCTGGCTTAACATATTCCAGCAGGCATCATCCGCATCCTGGGTTAATGCCGGATAGTTCGCGAGCAGAGACTTCAGGTGCAGGTGAACACCTTGTACTTCAGAAACGGCAATCGATGATGCAGCCGACATGTTGACCTCCTAGCGATAGTGCCTTGTTATTTGTTCTCGCACCATCAAAAAAAAAACAGTAATAGACGGTCCTCCCCCATCTCTCTGTCATAGAGCGGTCACGCTGGATTAGACCATCACAGTATACGGTATTTTTAATCGAACAGGAGCATAGATATGTAACTTACGTTACATTAGTAAAGATGGGGCTTATGGTGTTAAACCATTATTTATCAGTCAGTTACTAGATATATTGAGAGTATTTTATCAGATCATAAACCAAATTTTAAAATCCAATTCAGGAAATGTGGGAGCCTGTTGGCTCCCACGCGCCTGAGTTAACCCAGCTTAGAATTTATAACCGTAGGCAACACCGATAGAGTCCTGAGACATCTTGAGGTCCGCCTCACCACCTGGGAAACCACCACCCAATGGAATTGAGCCAGAACCGTTAACCTCATTTTCAAAGGCATGCATATAAGCCACGGTCAATTCTGAGTTATTGGCCAGGGTCCAGGTCGCACCCAGTGTCAGATGATCCTCGATAGTTGCCGGGGCAAGTATATTGAACAAGGTCTCTCCCGCCGGGATCGGTTGATCACCATGGTTCCAACCGGCCCGTAGCATCAGCCCCGGGTTGACTCGCCAGGCAACCGCCAGTTTAAACACATCAATATCCTCCCAACCGAAACCACCGCCGGCATCAGTACCCAGTTGATTACCACCGACTGTCAGGTTGCTGATAGGATTAGCAATAGAGGCAATATCCGAATAATTGATATGCGTGTAATCGAAAAGGATAGCCACATCAGAAGTTGGAGTGAACTTCATACCTACGCCGTACATCGATGGAATATCAAAATCACCCTGCTCGGCGAACAATCCCGCGTATTCATCAAACTCACTCATGTATGTTTGACTTCTGTAAGTCACACCTAATGAAAAGTTTGGCGTCAACTGACCCAGGTAACCCACACCTACACCATAACCTGTCGAGGTGCTGTAACCATTATTCGTACAGTTAGTTGGATTAGATGAAAAAGATGCATTACAGAAGTTCTGCAAGCCCTCTGCCTGAAAGCGCTGATAAGCCAGGTTGACTGAGACACCAAACGAGTGCTTGTCGTCAATTTTCATTGAATAGGTTGGCGCAATAAATAACTGTGATAAATCAACACCACTACGACTGGCACCACCATTAAACAGAATAACGCCGTTCTCATAATTGGTATTCATACCACCGTTGCCATACACCGCCACGCCAATTGAGCTATTGTTATCCAGCATCTGGTTATAACCAAATTCGGGAATTAAAAATACACTATCCCCATTACCAT
>JASFLV010000038.1:0-13015 GCA_050117915.1 Thioalkalispiraceae bacterium
ACTAAATCTGCTGAGTAGCCATCAAACCCGTTTTATGGATGAGGCGGCCTATGTCAAGCGTGCCCATGATTTTGTGATGCAACACCCCAATTGTTTTGACCGGGATCTACAGCCAGGCCATGTTACCGGTTCAGCCTGGGTGGTGAATCCGGCGCGCAGTCATGCCTTGCTGATGCATCATCGCAAACACGATCAGTGGTTTCAGCCAGGCGGGCATGCCGACAGTGATGCAGATATCCTGCGCGTGGCGTTGCGCGAGACCTCAGAAGAGAGTGGACTCGAGCCGGCACAGATCAGGTTACTCGACAACCGGATCTTTGATCTCGATATTCACACAATACCTGCAACACAAAGCTTCCCTCAGCATGAGCATATCGATGTTCGTTTCCTGGTCGAGATTGATGATCGCCTGGACATACCGGGTAATGATGAGTCTCATGACATTATCTGGGTGCCTCTGGCCGCAATCTCCCGTTTCAATAATAATCGTTCGACCTACAGGATGGTTGAGAAAACCAGGCGTATGCGGGCCGTTGCCTGATGAATAGATATTGATCTATACAAAAGACTGAATATTTCAATTGGATTCTATTAGAGGCCGTACGTATCTTACTCGGTAAGGTTTAAGAACTTTTACGTGGAGGTACTATGCAGACACTGGTAGGTGTGGTCATGGGGTCCCGTTCGGATTGGCAAACGATGCAACACGCAACGGAAACCCTGGCCGGGTTAGGTGTGAGCCATGAAGCACGTGTAGTGTCGGCGCACCGTACTCCGGATCAATTGTTCAAGTATGCAGATAGCGCCCTCGAGCGTGGTTTGCAGATCATTATTGCTGGAGCGGGGGGAGCAGCACATTTGCCAGGCATGCTTGCCTCCAAGACACCACTACCGGTTTTAGGTGTACCTGTACAATCACGGGCCTTGAATGGTGTCGACTCACTCCTATCGATTGTACAAATGCCCGCGGGGGTGCCTGTCGGTACGCTGGCGATTGGCAAAGCGGGGGCGGTGAATGCGGCATTACTGGCGGCAAGTATGCTGGGTAATCACTTTCCTGCAATACGTGATGCGTTGGTTAAATATCAGAAACAACAAACTGCTGATGTACTTGCACGGCCGGATCCACGTAGTGCGGCATGAAAATCGGTGTGCTTGGCGCGGGTCAGCTTGGTCGCATGCTGGCATTAGCGGGTATCCCGCTTGGTATTGAATTTGTTTTTTACGATAACAAGCCACAATCCTGTGCCGCAGGACTGGGCAAATTTATCTGTGCTGAGTTTAGCGATGAGCAAAAACTGAGTGAATTCGCAGATCAGGTGGATGTGATTACCCTCGAGACGGAAAATGTACCGATCGCAACACTTGAGTTTGTCATAAACAAAGCGCCGGTATTTCCTGGGTCGGATGCGGTTGCGGTGACACAGGACCGGATCAGGGAAAAAGAGTTTTTCAACCGGCTAGGGATCCCAACAGCCAGGTATTTCCAGGTTGATACAGGCTCAGCGTTAAGACAGATAGCAACACAGCATAAACACACGCTGATGATTAAGTCACGGCGCTTTGGTTATGACGGCAAAGGTCAGATGCAACTGGATCATCCTGACCAGGCCAACACGATCTGGCAGTGTTTGGGGCAGCAACCCCTGATAGCCGAACAGCGTATTGCTTTTAACCGGGAAGTATCCATCATCAGCGTAAGACGGCAGTCGGGTGAAATGTGTTTTTACCCGTTAGTTGAAAACTACCACCTTGATGGCATTTTGTTTCGCAGTCACAGCCAGAAGAATGATCCACGACAAGCGCTTGCTGAGGAGTATGCACAACGTGTTATGCAAGCACTGAATTATGTGGGGGTGCTGACCATCGAATTCTTTGATTGTGATGGAGAGTTAGTCGCGAATGAAATTGCGCCACGGGTGCACAATTCCGGTCACTGGAGTATTGATGCGGCGACAACCAGCCAGTTTGAAAATCATCTTCGCGCGATCCTGAATTTACCCCTCGGCGAGACAAGCCTGGAGCGAGAATTTGTTATGTATAACATCATCTCCAGGATGCCAGATAAGTCAGCATTACTTGCAATCAAGGGGCTGCATTTGCATGACTATGCAAAATCATCTGCAATGAAACGTAAACTGGGACACATCACACTATGTAATCCAACCGAGAAGGAATGTAGTGTCGTTGAAAGAATTCTGGTCCAGGATGAACCGTCGCAAGCCAGCTATTTAAATTAAACCTATTTCCTCAGCCATCTTTAGCCATCTTTTTTGGCATTGTGTTTTGACTATGTATCCAATAGACAAAACACATACGAAAGTTATCAACTCTTAGCTATAACTAGCATCGAAACAATCAATGAGTTTTCAGGCAAAGCCGTCTGCATAATAGCCTATAGTTCCTAACCAGTAGTTCCTACTCAGGGGAAACCGGGCTTATGCGGCTGTTAAACGTCATTCATTTTAATAATCTGCGTGGTGATATCTTTGGTGGTGTCACTGCGGCAGTAATTGCATTACCTATGGCGCTGGCTTTTGGTGTTGCTTCCGGCGCGGGTGCGGAAGCCGGATTATATGGCGCGATCCTGGTAGGACTGTTTGCCGCGTTGTTCGGTGGCTCACCGACTCTGATCTCGGAACCGACTGGTCCGATGACTGTTATCTTTACTGCGGTCATCGCCAAGCTGGTTGCCTCTGATCCGGTCAATGGTATGGCGATGGCCTTTACCGTGGTGGTCATGGCCGGCATGTTTCAGATCTTGTTTGGGGTATTGCGTCTGGGTAAGTATGTCACCCTGATGCCTTATTCCGTCGTGTCAGGCTTTATGTCCGGGATCGGAATCATTCTGGTTATTTTACAGATAGGCCCGCTACTTGGGCAGGCATCACCCAGTGGGGGTGTTCTCAGGATTATTGAAAACCTGCCAGAGCTATTTGCTGGTATGCAAACAAACGAAACACTGCTGGCAGTGGTGACATTGGCAATCCTGTTTTTTATGCCGGGCAAATTGAAAAGAGTCTTGCCTCCTCAGCTAATTGCACTGGTTGCGGGCACCATTGTCTCGATTCTCATTGTCGGTAGTGCGGATATCCGGCGGATTGGTGAAATTCCGACGGGACTACCTCAGTTTCAGATGCCCATGTTCAGTATCGAACAGTGGCAAATTATGCTGCTCGATGCGATTGTGCTCGGCATGCTCGGTTGTATCGATGCATTGCTTACCTCAGTGATCGCCGATAGCCTAACCCGCGAACAACATAAATCCGACAAGGAACTCATTGGCCAGGGCTTGGGCAATGTATTCTCAGGCCTGTTCGGTGGTCTTCCCGGGGCCGGCGCAACGATGGGCACGGTTGTCAATATCCAGTCAGGTGCAAGAACGGCACTTTCCGGACTGGTGCGGGTGGCGATTTTACTGGTGGTGATTCTTTGGGCCACGGGCATAACTGCGATGATCCCACTTGCCGTATTAGCCGGGATCGCATTTAAAGTCGGGGTGGATATTATTGACTGGAATTTTTTGAAACGTGCACATCGTATCTCAGGCAAAGGCGCGTTGATCACTTATGGTGTGATCGGTTTAACCGTGTTTGTTGATCTTATCGCAGCCGTGGGGATCGGCTTATTCGTTGCCAATGTTATGACCATAACCCGCTTGTCTGAGTTACAGGAAGATAATGTCAAAGCGGTGACGAATGTAAAAGACACTGATATAGAGCTCAGTGAATATGAACAGACTTTGTTGTCCGAGGCGGCCAATAAAGTACTGTTGTTACATTTACACGGCACGATGATCTTTGGGGCATCCCGGGCAATCAGTCGCAAGAACTCTGAAATAGAAGGCTGTGAGGCATTGATTGTCGATATCGAGCATGTTCGCCATCTTGGAGTATCGGCAGCCCTGGCACTTGAAGAAGCGATACTGGATATGCTCAATGCAGGTCGCCAGGTTTTTCTTGTTGGTGCTAAGGGACAGCCACGTAAACGCCTGGAAACCCTTGGTTTGCTTGAAAAAATTCCGGAGCAAAACATTATCGAGCAGCGTAATGTCGCGCTGGAACGTGCTGTTATGGATTTACCCTCAATGCCGCAGGAAACTGCAGCCTGAAATTATCGTGGCTTTGAATTTTTGATTTTAAAAAAGCTTTATTCACAGATTCGTGCTTAGTTAACACAGTGCCAATTTAGGAGAATATGATGCAACCGGTTAGCCAACATTCTTCACTTGCTGATTTACCCTGTCTGTCAGAGATCGAAGACCTGATTACTGAAAACTTGCTGCATGATTGGGCGGTGCGTATTGAACATACGAATAAGCTGGAACCCCATCAGAGCAGCTGGCAACAATGGGGTAACACGATGTTTGCGCTGAAGGAACCGAGCCAGGCGATGCTTGGGATCAGGGCTTGCCGGACAGGCTATCCTGCCCATGCGATTCGTATTCATGCAGAAAAATTTAAGCCACGAGTCAGCTTTATTTACTGGGTTTATCGCCATGACACAGGAACAGAGCAAAAACCTATACACAACCAGGCAATTAAGCAGGTGACCAATCGCAACTGGTTAGGCTGGCTGCCAGACGTGATCAACAGTGCCCAGTCCGCGCGTACGCGAGCATGGCGGTTTGCGTCACTGATGGGTATCTTGCTGGCTTCTATCTTCGTACTCGAACAAGCCATCGCCTAGTCAGGCAAGATGCGATGTCGAGCATGTAGTTAGTCCCCGCCAGACGACAGCGGATGCGCATATTTATCGATATAGCCCGTCTGTCTCGGTCCAGGAAACCCTTGTATAAGCAAAGTCATTCCTGCCTCTGACAAATCATAGATAAAAATCTATCAAACCACTTTGAAATATTTATTTGTGTAGAAGTGTTCTTCTTCATATCCTTTCACCAGTCCTAGACGGAATTGCAATTAGAAGCGAATTCAGTAACCAATTTTTAGGAGTTGACCATGTCAGTAAAGACTTATGAAGCGGGAGTAAAAGATTATCGTGAAAAATACTGGACCCCGGATTATGTTCCGTTGGATACAGATTTGTTGGCCTGTTTCAAGGTCACAGGACAGCCGGGTGTACCACGTGAAGAGGTTGCCGCAGCCGTTGCGGCGGAATCATCAACCGGTACCTGGAGTACAGTCTGGTCTGAGCTCCTGACCGATCTCGAATATTACAAAGGGCGTGCCTATCGCATCGAAGATGTCCCAGGTGACTCTGAATCATTCTATGCGTTTGTTGCCTATCCTATCGATCTCTTTGAAGAAGGTTCGATTGTTAATGTGTTGACCTCACTAGTGGGTAACGTATTTGGTTTCAAGGCATTGAAGCATCTGCGACTTGAAGATATCCGTTTTCCTATTGCTTACATCAAAACCTGCATGGGCCCACCCAGTGGCATCCAGGTCGAGCGCGACAAGTTGAACAAGTATGGTCGTCCACTGCTGGGCGCAACAATCAAACCGAAACTGGGTTTGTCCGCCAAGAACTATGGCCGTGCGGTTTATGAATGTCTCCGCGGCGGTCTGGATCTGACCAAGGATGATGAAAACGTAAATTCACAACCCTTTATGCGTTGGCAAAACCGTTTTGAGTTTGTCGCAGAAGCCATTATGAAAGCGCAACAGGAAACCGGTGAGCGCAAGGGTCACTATCTGAACGTAACTGCGCCGGACCCGGAGCAGATGTATGAACGTGCAGAATTTGCCAAGGAACTGGGTATGCCGATCATCATGCATGACTTCCTGACCGGTGGTTTTACCGCCAATACAGGTCTGGCCAAATGGTGTCGCAAGAATGGTGTACTGTTACACATTCACAGAGCGATGCATGCGGTTATCGATCGTCATCCAAAACATGGTATTCACTTCCGTGTCCTGGCCAAGTGCTTACGCCTGTCCGGTGGTGACCATCTGCATACCGGTACCGTGGTAGGTAAGCTGGAAGGTGATCGAAATTCAACGCTTGGTTTCGTTGACCAGTTACGTGAATCGTTTGTGCCTGAAGATCGTGCCCGAGGTGTGTTCTTTGATCAGGACTGGGGTTCCTTGCCGGGCGTGTTTGCGGTGGCATCAGGTGGTATTCACGTTTGGCATATGCCGGCACTGGTCACCATTTTTGGTGATGATTCGGTACTGCAATTTGGTGGGGGTACTCAAGGCCATCCCTGGGGTAATGCTGCAGGCGCGGCTGCTAACCGTGTGGCTCTCGAGGCCAGCGTTAAGGCACGTAACCAGGGCCGTGTAATTGAGAAAGAAGCACGCGACATTCTCACGGAAGCTGCCAGGACCAGTCCTGAACTTGCCATGGCGATGGAGACCTGGAAAGAAATTAAGTTTGAATTCGAAACGGTAGACAAGCTTGACGTGGCTTGATACGCAAATCCGCGGAAATATGACACGTAAAGATCAATTCAAGAGGAAATAACAATGGCTTCGAACATTTATACAGAAGGTGATTACCAGACATTGAGCACACTGGAAACATTTGGTTTCCTGCCCAAGTTCAGTCAGGACGAAATCTATGAACAGATTAATTACATCCTGGCACAGGGCTGGACTCCGGCAATCGAACATGAACATCCTAGTCGTGCATTCGATCATTACTGGACTATGTGGAAACTTCCGTTCTTTGGACAGACAAATCTGGCAGATGTGGTTACTGAACTGGAAGCCTGTCGACGCGCTTATCCGGATCATCACATTCGATTGACTGGATACGACAATTACACACAGAGTCAGGGTTCTAGTTTCGTTGTCTACGAGGCCAACTGAAAAGCCTGATTAAAAGCAATTACCAAGGTTAAAAGTCAACTCGATAACAGATTTGTACAAGCGGAGTGAACAATGGCACAGACTGCACAATACAGTAATACTGCACGGGAAACTGCATTAAAGCGTCGTCGCGTACAGTATGAAATGGGTAAGGCTGGACTTGAACAGTTGAAAGCGGGTAATGCTGGCTCTCATCAGGCAGCCGCTGCACCCACTGCCAGTACTCAAACTGGCAACACGGCACGAGAAGTTTCACGTGCGCGTCGTGAAGCCATGTCGAATGGTGGCAAACGTGCAGTCAAGTCGACTGATCGTACCCGCAGTGAATCTGAGCCTGATAGCACCCAGAGTACCTTGGATGCGAAAGCGCCGCTGAAGACACCTGCTGCCGATGAGCAGGCAAGTCGTACCGGTTGTGAATGTGGTTGCAAGGGTGATAACCAAACGCAAACTGTCACGTCGACCGCCAGTAGTACTGAATCCGTTGGCTCTGTACCCAGAAAGTACATTGCAGCTGCCAAAGTTACAGTAAAACAAAATCCGGGACGCGCAGCGTCGCTGGCTCGCCGCCAGGCTATGTCATCTCAAGGCAAGGCCGCACTGAATGGTGCCGGACCATCGGCGGCACAAACCGCACGTGCAGCCAATCCGAATATGTCCAGTCGCGAGCTTGCCCAGAAGTTGCGTGAAGAGCGTAGTCAGAAAGGTAAGACAGGCCAGAAGAAATGCGAACCCACCGGTCGCATGCGTCCAGGTAAACAGACACAGGCCGGGGCCGCCGAAGATGCTCCGTGGAAAGTCGGTGCAAGTGAAACCAGTCATGGGCAAACACTTACCGGGACCATGGTAGGGCGCAGTCAACAGGTTACCGGTGATGAACCCAGTACCTGTCGTGCCATCACTGGTACTGAGTACCTGGGTGCCGATATCTTTCGTCAGTTTTGTCAGGCGGATGCGAGCAAAACGCCACGCAAGGTTGGTATTAGCGCTACCTCACATGGCAATCGGGTAAGCGGCAACGAGGTAGGTCGGAGCCAGAAAGTAACGGGTGATGAGCCTGGTACTTGCAAACGCGTTACCGGTGATGAGTATGTGGGGGCTAACCAGCTTGAGTCATTCTGCAATAGTAAAGCTGAGCCAGGTCCGTCAAAAATTACCAGTTCTCAAACACGCAAGGGTAAGTCATTAACTGGTGATAATGTTGGTCGCTCATCGAAAGTCACCGGCGATGAAACCGGTGCAAATCGTGAACTGACTGGTACGCAGTATATGCAACGTGCAGAAGGTAAGGCCCCGGCTAAGGTTGCGCAGAGTGCAACATTACGCGGTGGTTCAATCAGCGGTACGCTGGTCGGTCACAGTGCAAAGGTAACGGGTGATGAACCTGGCAGCTGTAAGAATGTTACGGGTGATGATTATGTTGGCCAGGAACAATACAAACAGTTTTGTGACAAGACGCCATCGCCCATGGATAGCAAGGTTGGTATCTCAAAAACCTTTAAAAACAAACAGGTAACCGGGACATTGACCGATCGTGCAGGCCGCGTCACAGGTAACGAACCTGGTACCTGTAAAGCCGTTACGGGTACGCCTTATGCGGGAGCGGATCAATACGAGGGTTATTGCAGTAGTAATGATACCGCAATGGTCGCGGCGAGGACCCGTCGAGAACAACGTATCGCCGGTGCAACTATGACCGGTCAACAGCCCGGTATCGGTGGCAGGATGACCGGTGATCAAAGAGGTGCCTGTGAACCCGTATCTGGAACACCGTATGTTGGTGCGGATCAATTTGCAGAGGTATGTCCAGCGATGCCCGCGGAGACGG
Source organism: Thioalkalispiraceae bacterium (assembly GCA_050117915.1). Classification (GTDB taxonomy): domain Bacteria; phylum Pseudomonadota; class Gammaproteobacteria; order UBA6429; family Thiohalophilaceae; genus SZUA-24. The sequence continues at coordinate 8,602 of JASFLV010000038.1, forward strand.
CGAGTCCGGATTATCCACAGTCATTGAATGGTACACCGTGGGGGCAGTTCAGTATGACGGCACCCAGTCATGCTGCTCAGACGGTGGATGTGCATCGGGCAGTAACCGGTAGCCAATACGAACATGGACAGATTACAGGACCATTTGGCATGGCCAGCGGCAAAGTGACTGGCACCGAGGAAACCCGTTTTGGAAAAAATATCGAGAGTGCCATGCCGGTTGCACCCTCCGTTCCTGCGACGGCAGAGACCGTTGATGGTCGGGTTAAATCGCGTGTCACGGGTGAAGGCATGGCAGCGGGCATTCAGGTTACCGGTGATGACTGGGATCGAGGCGACAGTGTTACAGGTACGGAAGGGACATCAGCGATACGTCGTAATCCGACTCGTCGCGGAGCACCAACGAGTGCCATGGCCATGGAGGAGTTAACCAACAAACGTAATGAGGATCTGCCAGCACCCAACAGCAAGGTAACCGGTGGCAGTGGCAATACAGAGAAAGGGGCTTTGATTACCTATTCTGGTGGAGCACGTGGCTAAGGGCATTGAGAGATAATTATGTTAAACACACGACGTCAGACAAATCGTTCACTTTGCTGGTCAGATTCCGTAGCGCAGCCACAGCGCTCAGGGGATATGGCACCAGTAAGGTCACGTACGCCTGCGTCTTCTCCAGTTTCGTCAATAAAGTCTCACTGTTTATCGCGCGAGCAGGAAAATGCACAACTGTATGCTTACGAACAACAGGTAAAAAATGCATTCGATGCGGTTGTGCCAGTATTGAAACGGTTATCAGCGCTGCAACATGAAGAGGATTTTGTATCCAGAGCACAGTATCTTGCCCGGGAGCAGCTCGGCTTTGAATTACCCGAACAGGTTCTGGAAGATGCATGGGTGGAACAACTGGATATGCGTAAGTTGTTCGCCTGGACGGTATTCGAAACTTATCATCGTTTCTGTGATGATTTTTTTCAAAACGATTTCCTAAAGGTGGAAAGGGACTTCCAATCATTTTTAATCCAGTGTGGTTTTCATACGCTGGATATCTCTCCATGCGCAGATGGAAGACTGGCGCATGTGATTAGTTATGTGCTGCGCTTGCCGTATCGGGAAGTACGCCGTAAATCCTATGCCGGGGCAATGTTTGATATTGAGGACAGCCTTGAAAAATGGACGGAAACAGAACTCATGCGTTTTCGTGAGGGTAAGCCCAATACTGCGGATCAACAAACACGTTATTTAAAGGCAGTGGTTTATCACTATAGTGGTAGTGATCCAGAGCATGAAGGTTGTGCTGCACATGGTTCGGATACCAAGCAGGCAGCGCAGGCGGGACTCGATCGACTCCGCGCATTTCAACAGGCGGTTGAGAACAGCTTTTGTTGCGGTGCCTCAATTGATCTGTTGCTGATCGGTCTGAATACCGATACAGATGCAATCCGAATGCATATACCGGATGATAAGGGTGCTATTGAACTTGGCAACTATATTGATGCCCAGGAGTTATATGATGAAACGATCGGTCTTGCATCACAGCAAGCAGAAACACTAGTAACTGATCGTGTTCGTGCAACCAATACACAGGCAACGGCCGGTATGGTCAGGCTGGTTTCCTATCTGCTTACAAATAATATTTCGCAGATTGATTATGTAAACCGTTATTACAACGGACAGTATAGTGATATCGGCCATGCAGAACGTTTCATTGGTGCAGGGATTGGCTTTGAAGAGGTTCAGTTACGTAACCTGACGTACTTCGCCTATATGCACACGGTCGAAGAGGCGGTTGCCGATCTGGATGTGGGGATCAAGATTTTCACTGGGCTGAATGTGAGTCATGGCCTGCCGGTTCCGATAGTGGTGCGTTATGACTATCACGGTCATGTACCAGGTGCGCGTGAACGGGCGATTGCAAACTGTCAGCGGGTTGCCGAAGCCCTACGCACACGCTATGCAGATCTTGCACAACGCGGTTTATTACACACCTTGTTAGTTGTGCGTGACTGTCATGCAGGTGAACGTATCGAAGTGCTTGAATCTTCTGTACATGAATTAACTATACCTGGTTCGATTAAACAGGGATCAACTAAACAGGAGGCACACTGATGAAGATCTGTCAGGTCGAACGACCTCTTGTTGCAACCAATCGTATTCCGGGTCTGGAACACCGGCACTTACAAGTTGTGAATGACGGTAGTTCCTCGCAGGTTGCGGTTGATGCGGTTGGCTGCATCCCCGGTGACTGGGTGATTTGTGTGGGTAGTTCCGCCGCACGCGAAGCGGCCGGCAGCAAGGAGTACCCAAGTGATCTGACCATTGTTGGCATTATCGATCACTGGCCGCCGGAAGGGGAAGCAGGTTAATGGAAATTTTACAGGTGGAAGCGCCCCTGGTGTGTACACGCCGTATCGATGGTTTGCAACAGACCAGCCTGCGAGTCTTGCGCGATAGTCATGGCAGGCGCCAGGTTGCAGTCGATCCGGTAGGAGCACGTGAAGGTAACTGGGTTTTTACAGTCAATGGTTCAGCTGCGCGTTACGCGAGCGGTGATTTCGAGGTCCTGACCGATCTCACTATCGGCGGAATCATTGACCAGTGGGAGGCCGGGACTGGCCAGGACAGGACCCCAGATAGATAGGCAATGGAGTAATTTTTTTAGTTAAACAACCAAGTCAGAAAGGAGCAGTAAGATGGCAAATGATAACTACGGTATTGCATTAGGCATGATTGAGACAAGAGGTTTGGTTCCCGCGATTGAAGCGGCGGATGCCATGACCAAGGCTGCAGAAGTACGTCTGATCGGACGTGAGTTTGTCGGTGGTGGTTATGTCACGGTTCTGGTTCGTGGTGAAACCGGCGCAGTCAACGCTGCGGTACGAGCCGGGGCGGATGCCTGCGAGCGCGTTGGTGATGGCCTGGTGGCTGCACACATTATTGCGCGTCCACATCGTGAAGTTGAGCCAGTTTTGCCAGCAGGTGGTAGCAGTGCACCGGCAGCAGCGGCCTAACATTTTAAAGTTTTAAACTATTTGAATAGACAGGAGATAAAACCATGGCCAATGAAAATTATGGCATTGCACTGGGCATGATCGAGACCCGTGGCATGGTTCCCGCCGTCGAAGCGGCGGATGCCATGACCAAGGCTGCAGAAGTACGTCTGATTGGACGTGAGTTTGTGGGCGGCGGTTATGTTACCGTTCTCGTCCGCGGTGAGACCGGCGCAGTCAATGCAGCCGTACGCGCCGGGGCGGACGCCTGCGAGCGCGTTGGCGATGGCCTGGTTGCGGCGCACATTATTGCCCGTCCACATCGTGAAGTTGAGCCTGTGCTCAGCGATGCCGGTGGACAGCGTGCGTTGCGCGGTTAACTGACTGGTTGTTGTCGATCAACTGACTGTCGTTATGTTGTTGTCTATCTCTGTAGACCAGCGTGTACTCGGTTATCTGGGTCGGGCTCTGAGCCTTGAGCTCACCGCGGTCCAGCAGTACAGCACCCAGGCCCAACTCCTCGGGGCCTGGGGGCTGGCCGAGGCGGCTGAACGTTTTCGTACTGAGTCCGATGAGGAACTCAAGCACGTGCAGAGAGTCATCAGTCGCATGCTTGCCCTGAATACGGCACCCAGTGCTTCACAGCTACGACCAGTAACACTCGGCAACAGTTTGTTAGAATTATTACAGCACAATTTCACATTCGAAAATGAACTGGTGCAACTCTACGCAGATGCAAGTCGTTATTGTGCTGGGAAAGCTGATCACGATAACCGTTTATTTTTTGAAGAACTGTTAAGTGAGGAAAGAGCGCACGCAGCTGAGTTAGCAGGCTGGATTGAACAGCTTAAATCGTCCAGTCAGCAGACTCATTCACATCGTGCCACTTTTTAAAGGAGGTTTGCGCTATGAGTACGAGTCAACAATGGCAGGAACGTATTCGTCCTATTCGACTGGAACGTCGTTACGAGTTTCCTGATTACGATAGCTTACGGGATTTTCTGGATCGAGCTGCTGACTTGTCAGAAAAAGAGGGACTCTATCCAGACATGGGTTTTGGTCGTGACTATGTGAATATCACGATTCATGTGGAGGATGGTGATAAAACACTGAATGAATCACAGCATCGTTTTGCCCAACAACTTGATGCCCTGCTTGATGTAAAGACTCATTAGGATAATCCGGGATGCCCGTTATTGCTTTGATTGGTAATAAGGGTGGAGCTGGCAAGACGACGTTGTCAGTGAATCTTGCGGCGGGCCTGGCAAGAAATACAGATACTGCAGTGCTCGATGCCGACCCACAAGGTTCAGCATTACAATGGCGGGCTATTAGTGAGGATGCGCAGACACCGCCAGTGTATGAAGCTGACGGCAATTTGCCAAAGCAGATTGAAGCACTGGCAGAGAAATATCACCACGTTGTCAT
>JASFLV010000039.1:0-12865 GCA_050117915.1 Thioalkalispiraceae bacterium
TACGGTATCAGGATTTAGCATTAAAAAATGCAAGTAGCCGCTTGGGTGAACACTTGACGGGGGATCGGGGAAAAACGCTGGATTGGATTCGGTCAAAAAGGGTGTTTATACTTCTTATACTCCTCTGAATGTACGCTTATCTTTAAGCATTGAATACGTTAAACGACTGGTCCTGGACGATTACAGACTAACTATAGTGAAAATGGTGAGTTGCCCTGGCTAAAAAAATTGATCAATTATGTCCATGCGGTTCCGGTGATCTATATCTTGATTGTTGCGGACGCTTTATAGAAGCTGCTCAGCAGCCGGCTACCCCGGAACAGTTGATGCGTTCGCGCTATACCGCTTACGCGCTCAACAATGACGCTTATATTTTAGCTACCTGGCATTCATCCACACGTCCCGTCTCGTTACATGATAAAAACCAGTTACCGGTCAAATGGGTTGAGCTGAAGGTCCTCAATAGCAGCCAACCTGCCGAGAACGATAACCGAGCGATCGTTGAATTTACTGCGCGTTTTAAAGTAGGGGGTAAAGCCGAGCGTATGCATGAGATCAGTGAGTTCAAAAAAGAAGCGGGCAAGTGGTATTACCTGCAGGGCAAAGTGGATTAAATCTAGTCAATCTGATTAATTGAGCATCGCTTAGTTAAAAACCCTATAAATACTCACGTCCATTTTGTCACAAAATTTAACCCCGTGATGGTCGAGTTGCGTTTACTCTCTTACACTGATTGTGATTGGGGGACTAACGCACGTTAGTCACAAAAAAAATAAAACAAAATAAGCAAGGAGCATATTATGCGATCTGTTTTCGGGGGGCTTCGTTCGGCCTGTTTGGTTGTTTCTCTGTTCTGTCTTTCTGTTATTTCTACAAGTATTCACGCACAGCTGGGTGATTTGCGAGCCGAGTTACCGGGACTGAATGCCAGTAAGTTTGTGTATGATCCTGGTAGGGACCAGGTCTATGCATCGCTTACTGCGCAAAACGAAATAGCGGTGATTGCCAACCAGCCGCACGCACTGGTCGCGAGTATTCCGGTTGCGCCTTCTCCCGCAGGTCTGGCGCTATCCAATGATGGTAATTTTCTTTATGTCGCCAGCTCCGAGGCGGCCTCGATCGAGATTATCGATCTCAATAGCCTGCAGCCGGTGAATATGATCCCAACCCCGATCCCGGTTTCCGACATTGTGGTGTCAAACAATAATATGTTATTTGCCACACCGGCGGTGGTCCCCAATAACGGGATTATTCAGATAGATCTCAATGTGGGAACTGTGGTCAATGAATTCTCTCAGGGCATTAATATTTACCAGAATGGTTTACTCGCCCTGAGTCCGGATAAGAATACGCTTTACTTTGCCAATACTGGCATATCACCGGGCACCCTGGCGAAATACGATATTAGCAACGGCAACCCAGGCCTCGTCCTGGAAAACCCCTTCGGTTCCCTCGGAGGCAATGGCCAGGACCTGGCCGTTACCGTGGATGGTCAGTTTATTTCCTATGTCACCGGCGGGGGCAATAATCAGTACGACATCAATAAGATGTACAGCAATGATTTTTTCACGGTCGGCTCATTTAACACGGGTCCCTACCCACGTGACATTGAATATAGTCCGTTTGGCCCCGAGACCTTCATCGTGCATGAGTCAGGCAGTATCGATATCTTTGATGCCAATACCTTCAACCAGATTGGTCAGATCACCACGCCACCGCTAGAAGCAAAAGAATTATTCATCGATGCGAGTGGGAGTTATCTCTATGCGGCCTTTGATGATGCAATCCGCGTCTATTCTGCGGTTGACACAGTTACGCCAATCACGGCCGTGTTTTTTTCTGACCCGGCAATGCAAAGCTGTTTTGATGAGCAGGCACAGGCAAATGGCTGGCAGTTTGCCGAAGAGGTGACCTCTCTGGAGTGTGCGGGTCGTGGCATTACCTCAATTCAGGGTATTGAATCCTTAACGCGCTTACATGCCCTGAACGTTAGCAGCAATGCAATACAGTCGGTCAATCTTTCAGGGGCCCCGGTTCCGCAATTACGTGCACTGAACATTGAAAATAACCAGCTGACTGACGCCAGCTTTATCCAGTATTTCCCGAACCTGACTGGATTGTACCTGGGAGATAACCCGTATATTGATATTTACTCGCTTGGGTTTGAACTACAGAACATGACCGGACTGACGCATTTAGGCCTATCCGGCTTGCCGATCCAGGATCTGGGCATGTTGCCGTTGTTTGATCCACAAACCGGGCAGCCTTATCCATTGATCGAGCTGGATCTCAGTCGCACCCAGATATTTAATGCCGACGAGTTAGCTAGCTGGCCAACGCTGCAGAGTCTGAATATCTCCAGAACGCAGATTACCAATCTCGGGTATTTAATCCAGCTAACCAACTTGAGAAAGATTGATATCTCTTATCTGGATGAACTGTTTATAGGCGATATTACTCAATTACTTCAGAACAATCCCAATCTCACCCATATCAGTTTATCCGGGATTGAACTGCAGGATTTAAATCAGCTGCCTTTATATAATTTCCAGACCGGACAGCCGTATAACCTGGTTGCGCTGCAAGTCGCGGAGACCGGTATCAGTCAGATTGATCCACTCAATGCCTTCCCGACCTTACAGGTACTGGATGTCAGTGGTAACGATCTCGAATCGATACAACCAATCATGAACCACACGCTGTTGAGCAGATTGAATTTATCTGGCAACAGCAATATTCCATTTTCAGATATCGCCTATCTGCTTCAGAATAATCGCTACCTTACTCATCTGGGACTGGCCGATATTCGGATTCCGGATTTCAACGCCATTCCCCTGTTTGATGGTTCGACCGCTCAACCTTACGCGTTAATAGAACTGGATCTGAGTAATACGGGGATTAGCGATATTATTGAACTGGGTCAGTTCCAGGATCTGCAGGTGCTGGACCTGAGTGATAATAATATCTTTGATCCTTACCCGATCAGGGATCTGGTGAAGTTACGAGAGTTAGACTTATCGAATAACGCGATCATCAATGCGAGTGATTTACCCTATATTCTTGATAACAAGCCGGCCTTACAGGTACTGGGTCTGGGTGGCATTCCTATCGACAGCCTGGATCAGATTCCCCTTGCCAGTATTCAAACCGGTCAACCGTATCGCTTGAAGGTCTTACGCTTGCAGAACACCGGCTTGCGGAATATCGATGTGCTCTGGAATTTTAATGATCTGCAAGAGCTGGACTTAAGTGGTAACAACCTGGTTGATGTGATGTCACTGGCCAATAAAGTGAACCTGAGAAAACTGGATTTATCAGGCAATAATGCCATTCCGGCTCAGGACCTGCCTTATCTGCTGAACAACAAACCCCAGTTGACGCATCTGGGTCTGGCAGATATTCCATTACAGGATGTGCCGGTTGCCCCGACAGTGATGGTCAACCTGCAACAGCTGAACCTGAGCAATACGGGTCTGCAGACACTGGATCAGGTGATTGGTTTCCCTGCACTTCGATCCCTGGATGTCAGTCATAATAATATTATCGATATCAGCTTGATAACGAATTTACCTGAGTTACGCGAACTGAATATCAGTCATAATCAGTTCGATGACCTGTTCCCGCTGTCAGTATTGACAAACCTGACCAGCTTGAACGTCTCGGGTAACAGTCAGCTAGTGGACATGAATGGCTTGTTTGTTACCTTGTCGAATAATAAAAAGTTAAGGTCATTATCGCTGTCTGGCTTACCATTGCTTGATATCTTTAATTTACCTGTCTTCAATGGTATCAATGGCCAGCCATATCGGTTGCGTGAGCTTGATGTCAGCAATACACAAATAACCAACATTAATGCACTGACTGAGTTTCCATCATTACGCGGATTGAATATCAGTGATACTACGATTAGTGACCTGTTTCCTGTCCAGACCTTAGCGCAACTCCGCGAGCTGGATATGAGTAATGTGAGTGCCTATGACCTGGCGGCGTTATCGAATCACTCAAAACTGACGCGCTTGAACATTTCCCACAACCCGGCAATTCCATTGCCTGAGGTGCAAAATGTATTGATCAATAATCCGGGGCTCACGGAACTGGAAGTCGCGGGCCTGTCTCTTGGTAGTCTCGATCAGTTGCCCATCAATACAGGCTATGCTTATCCGGTTTCAATGTTGCGGGTACTCAATGTCAGTAATACCGGCCTGACCGATGTCAATCGGTTGATAGAGTTTCCAGCCTTAAGAGAGCTGAATCTCAGTGGTAATCCATTGGCGGGACTGTCGGGTATTGATACTTTATACAATCTACGTGAGCTGGATATCTCGTCGACTGGCCTGTATTCGGCCTACGATCTGAATAACCTGCGTTTCCTGGAACATCTGAATGTCTCCGGGAACAATACCAATACGTTTTTCGTTAATGAGCTACAGTTTGTTATTCAGAACAATCTCAATCTGAGAAGTTTGCATATGGCGGGACTTGGGATTACCGATATCAGCATGGTGCCATTCCCGATGCCATCACCGCTGGCGAATACCAATAGTCTGGTAGAATTAAATCTTGATAATAACCCACTGGCCCTTATGAATGGTCTGGAACAACAGGGAGCCTTAAAACGTTTATCTTTACGCAACGTTGCTCCCGCTGAACCGACTATGCCAGTCAACCTGGCCCCGTTGACCAGCCTGGTTGAGCCGCAGTTGATCGACTTACGTGACAACGCGCACTTTATCTGTGGCGAGCTGGATTACCTTGAATTGTTCTATAGTCCAGAAGTCGTCAAACGTCCTGCAACTTGCTTGCAAAGCGCCAAGCCGGTGGTAACGATCCTCGAGCCAGTTGATCAACTTACGGTTGATGAAGGCACGCCGATTAATTTTGTTGCCGATGCCAGTGATCTTGAGGATGGCTATTTAGGCAACCAGGTAACGTGGTCCTCCAGCATTGATGGTGTCATTGGTGTAGGCAGCGGCCTTAGCACAACATTGTCAACAGGCACGCATTTAATTACAGCGACAGTCGTTGATTCCACCAATCAACAGGTCAGCCAGACCGTGAGTGTTACAGTCAATACGGTCGCACCGGTCAGTTATTGTAGCTCGAAAGGCACCAGTACCTGGTTTGAATGGGTAGAAAGCGTCGATTTTGCCGGCCAGAGCCATACCACGGGTAACAATGGTGGGTATAGCGATAATACGGCGACTGAATTTGTTGCCCAGCGCGGTGGCAGTTATCCGGTGACGATGTATCCCGGCTTCCGCTACGGTTCATATTATGAAAACTGGGCAGCCTGGATCGATTTCAATGGTGACGGTAGTTTCACCAGTGATGAACGGGTCTTCTCCGGCAGTGCCATGACCATGCTGACGGGGACCGCCACTATTCCGGTTACTGCCAGGCCCGGTAAGACCCGGATGCGTGTGGTGATGCGCTGGGGTGGTACTCCCTCGGCCTGCGGTAGTTATTATTACGGTGAAACAGAAGACTTTACGATTAACATCCAGTAAAATAGCTATCTTTAGCCTATCAGGCCAGTCATCCAGCGAAGGGTGGCTGGCCTGTTTTCATTGTCGCTGTTTATAATATCCATCCATGTTGTTGAACCTGACTAAAGTTTCCCTGGCCTTTGGCCATTTGCCCCTGTTAAAAGATGTGGATTTCCAGATCGAAAAGGGCGAACGCGTGTGCCTGGTGGGGCGCAATGGCACCGGCAAGTCCACTATGTTTAAAGTCATCAGTGGCATGGTCGAACCGGATGAGGGCGAGGTCTGGAAGCAACCCAACCTGCGAATTTCGTATCTGGAGCAGGAAGTCCCGGAAGATGATGCGTCAACCATTTATGACGTTGTCGCTTCAGGATTGGGGGAGCTGGGTGAACTACTCAGGGACTATCATCACATCCTGCATGACTTTAATGAGCAGGACCCGGATGCGATGCGTAGCATGTCGGAGCTGCAGCACAAGATCGAACTGCAGGATGGCTGGAACAGCGAGCAGAAGATCGAAACGGTCCTGAGTAAACTCAGTTTACCGACAGATAAGCTGTTGAAGGATTGTTCCGGTGGGATTCGACGCCGGGTGATGCTGGCCAGGGCCTTAGTCAGTGATCCCGAGCTGTTATTGCTGGATGAGCCAACCAACCACATGGACATCGCGGCGATCAACTGGCTGGAAGAATTTTTATTGAACTACCAGGGTGCACTGATCTTTATCACCCATGACCGCACCTTTGTGCGTAACCTGGCAACCCGGATTATTGAGCTGGATCGCGGCACGCTCACGACCTTCCCGGGTAATTACGAAACCTACCTGACAAAAAAACAAGAGCTGCTGGCCATTGAAGAACGGGCGGCGGCCAAGTTCGATAAAAAGCTGGCCCAGGAAGAGGCCTGGATCCGCCAGGGGGTGAAGGCACGGCGTACCCGTAACCAGGGACGGGTCAGGGCGCTACAACAATTAAGGGAGCAGCATCGGCAACGCATTCAGTTACAGGGTAAAGCCGACCTTGAAATGAACCGGGCCGATATCGCCGGCAAACTAGTGGCTGATATCTATCATGTTGATTTCAGTTACGATGAGCAACCCATTATTAACGACTTCTCGACACGAATTTTACGTGGCGATCGTATCGGCATCATTGGTCCCAATGGTTCCGGGAAGAGTACCTTACTCAAAATTATCCTGGGCGAACTCAAGCCAGACTCAGGCAAGGTTGTAATCGGAACCAAGCTAGATAAGGCTTATTTTGATCAACATCGTGCGTTACTCGACCCGGAAAAATCGGTACGCGATAACCTCAGCGAGAACAGCGACTACATCGAAGTTAAAGGGCGATCCCGGCATGTAATTGGCTATTTACGTAGCTTCCTGTTTCCACCGGAACGCGTGGATTCCCCGGTCAAGTCTCTATCCGGTGGCGAACGTAATCGCCTGTTGCTGGCGAAGTTATTTACCAAGCCCTGTAACCTGATGATCCTGGACGAACCGACCAATGACCTGGACGTGGATACCCTCGAACTCCTCGAAGACTTGCTTATTGAATTTGATGGCACCTTGTTACTGGTCAGCCATGACCGGACCTTTCTGGATAATATCGTTACCAGTACCTTGGTGTTTGAAGGTGACGGCCAGATTGGGGAATACGTGGGCGGTTATGAGGACTGGCTGCGGCAGAGACCCTCAGATGATTCCAGCTCAAATGCTAGAAAGAAGAGTGCGCAGGAAAAAGGTCAAGTGGATGTCAGCACCATCCAGGCTGAAAAGGCCCGCAAACTTTCCTATAAAGAAACACGTGAACTGGCCAGTTTACCAGAACTCATCGAAGAGCTGGAAGAGGAAAAGGGCGAGCTCGAGGCAAAGGTCAGTGATTCTACCTTCTACCAGCAGGATAAGGAGATTATTACTGACACGATGCAACGTCTCGAGTACCTCGGCATGGAGCTGGAACAGGCTTATCAACGCTGGGAAGAACTGGCGCAGTATGAGTAAACTCTTTAAAAACAGTAACATTTTTTTTCAAGACACGCTGCAAGTACTTCCCTGTAAGCTCGACAGCCACGTCCATGTGGCTGACGGTCTTGAAAAAAAATGTTACTGTTTTTGAAAAATATTTTCCTAGACTGTCTTGACCTTACGTGCCGCTTGCTTGGCATGCTTACGCGCAGTATCGATAGAATCCGCATAAGCCAGTGCCACCCCCATGCGCCGGCGTGCGAAGGCTTCCGGTTTGCCAAACAGGCGGATATCAGTATTGTGAATCTGCAGGGCCTTATCGACATTGTTGAAGGCAATCCCTTTTTTATCCATGCCCCCATAGATGACGGCACTGGCGCCCGGTGAACGTAATTCTGTCGAAACGGGTAAGCCTAAAATGGCACGTGCATGTAATTCAAACTCGTTTTGCATCTGGCTGATCATGGTGACCATGCCGGTATCGTGGGGGCGGGGGCTGACTTCACTGAACCAGACATCATCACCTTTGATAAATAATTCCACGCCGAAGATGCCGCGTCCACCCAGCGCCGAAGTCACTTTTTCTGCAATCTGTTGGGCACGCTGCAATGCCTTGTCGGTCATGGGTTGTGGTTGCCAGCTTTCTACGTAATCCCCTTGTTGCTGGATGTGCCCAATTGGCTGGCAATACTGTGTCTCTATTACGCCCTGATCGTTCATCGCGCGCACGGTTAGCAGGGTAATCTCGTAGTCGAAATCGATCTTTTGCTCGACAATCACCCGGTTCTTGCTGATCCGCCCACCACTCATGGCATAGTTCCAGGCCTTCTCAATATCGGCTTCGCTTTCAATGGCGGATTGACCTTTACCCGAGGATGACATGACCGGTTTAACGATGCAGGGGAGACCAATATTTTTTACTGCCTGTTGGAATTCCGTTTGGTCGTTAGCGAATTCATACCTTGAGGTAGCAAGCCCCAGTTCTTCAGCGGCAAGACGTCGAATCCCTTCTCGATTCATGGTTAATTGTGTAGCACGGGCAGTCGGTATCACTTCTGCGAGTCCTTCGGCCTCGATTTTAACCAGTTCATCAGTCGCAATCGCCTCGATCTCAGGGACAATGATATGGGGTTTTTCTTTCAGGATGAGTTCGCGTAACGCGTTTGCATCTGCCATGTCGATAACATGAGCACGGTGTGCAACCTGGTGACCGGGTGCGTTGGCATAACGGTCCACTGCGATTACCTCAATGCCTAACCGCTGTAGTGAAATGATGACTTCTTTACCCAATTCGCCACTGCCGAGTAACATGACGCGTTTAGCGGTGTCTGAGAGCGGGGTGCCGAGCTGCATATTCATCTCCTTGGACGGCCAGTATTTTTATTAGAATTTTCTGTTATAAGTAATGGCAACTAATTATACCTGTTTTATTGACCTGTTGGAGAAATCCATCATCAGCAGCACGTTTCGTCATATCACAGGGAGGAGTTCGCAATTCTGGCGAACGGATTTTGGACAGTATACGAGTTGGTGTATAGTTGCAGTATGATCACAACAAGTAAGACATTGATACAGTTACTATTTAGCTTGCTACTCCTCTCGCTATCTGTCGCCGCGTCTGCTGCAAATACCAATTCTTATTATATAGATGAGCCGGTTTTTGGCGGACAAAGTTACATCGTCGAGGCCGGTAAACAGAACAGGGAACTGGTCGTGCTTGTCCATGGGCTCGGTGATAAGGCGTCAGACACCTGGGCACGGATGATCCCGAAGTTGGCCAAACGTTATCATGTGGTGAGCTTTGACCTGCCAGGCTTTGGTCGCTCCTCAAAGTCCAACCAATTATATTCACCGGATAATTACGTTGCCTTTATTAACTATCTGGTGAAGAAGATCGGTTATGATGAATTTATGCTGGTTGGCCATTCGATGGGTGGCAATATTGCCCTGCGCTTTGCCTCGACGTATCCGTATAAAGTAAAACGCTTAATGCTGGTCGATGCGGCAGGGGTCCTGCATCGTGTTACCTATACGACCTTTTTTACGCACTATGGCATCCAGATGCTTCCGCAGTTCTATGCTCAACAGGGCAGGGATATACGCTCGGTCGCAGGGGCAATACTGGGTGAGCTGGCACGCAGACATAATATCCTCGAAGCGGGTGAAGAAATGGTACTCGCTGATCCAGCCCTGCGGCAAAAATTTATGGGGGGTAATCCAACAACCATTGCGGCCTATGCCATGATGATGACTGATTATTCGAAGACGCTGGATTCCATGAAGGTACCCACCTTGATCCTGTGGGGCGCGGAAGATGACGTTATTCCGCTACGAACAGGTAAGGTACTGGCAACGAATTTACCCATTGCGGGATTGATTGTACTGGACAATGCAGGTCATGTGCCGATGCGTGACGAACCATTAATATTTGCTAACTGGTTGCGGCGCTTTGTCTCTGAAAGTGAAGATAGCTTTCAGGCCCTGCTTAAGCAGAAACGTTACCGTATTGATACAAACCGACCTAATCGCAGCAAGCGAATTGCAAACTGTAAAAATTCATCCAACTTGACTTTTGCAGGCGATTATCGACTGATTACGATCGATAATTGCCGGGACATAACCATCGATACTGCCCGTATCGGCAGTTTGACGATTCGCAATAGCCAAGTGGTGTTGAATAATTGTGAAATAGAAAGTGTCAGTAAGGCTGTCATGGTCGTGGACTCCGATGTGCAGATAAATGGGTGTAGCATTTCCGGCAACCCGGCCCTCGAATTTGATCAATCACAACTGGATATTGCGGGAACCAGATTGATCTCAAGTGGGCCTGCCCTGAAAAATGCAGATGATACGCCGCCCGTACAGCAGCGGCGGCCCGGGCCATTAGCGGTTCTCGATAGTAATGACACAACGCTTATCTTTTCCGTGTCATCAATGTCATCGAAATATTATGACAAGCTTTTGCATGGACCTGTCAACTTCAAACCGGAACAGGCCTGGTAAAAAAAAGGCCGCAGTAGCGGCCTTTTGGATGATCATGCTTTCCCGAAGTTAGGAAGCATTTCTTAATACATAAGTACGGGTCTGTCCGATAGCCCTGTCCATGTAGATTCGACGTACTTCACCAACACCATTTCCGCATATCCAGGATATTTGTTCAACATCGTTCATCATACTTGAGGTGATTTGTGAGTGCATCTTGAGACAATTATCAAAAGTGCCAAACGGAACCGTGACTGACTCAATCCCCAATAAGGTGTTCTTCTGGATAATTGCATGAGCTTGATTATTTGTCGCAAGTACGGCAAAACCGAAGGCCTTGCCAGGTTCCATACTACTGGTAAGTAGTTCTCCCGGTTGATCAAAGGTATAACTTTGCCCCAGTGTAAGGTTAGTAAACGAAACCGTCGCAAAGGTCTCTGCAGTTAATGTATAGCCAAACACAAAGGTTGAGCAGTCTCTTGTGCCACTGGTGAGTGTTTCTGTGATCGTGATATCAGCACCGGTAGCCGTATCTGTGCGGGCGATCTGTTGTAGTGCTGTGGTACATGCGCCACCATTGATGATTTGAAAATCTTTTGTCGCGAAAGTGGTGACATAAGGGGTAAAGTCGATAGTTGTTGGCGATGAAGTAGGGCTTCCGCCTCCAGTCGCATCGCTTTCCAGGACATCTAATCGGCTGCTATTAGTTTGTACCTGAGTGGACAGATTAATCAGATCAGTTTGCGTAGCGCCAAGATCAGTTATTAAGTTGTCAACAGTGAATTGCAGGTTTTGCTGACTGGTTTGCACACCACCTATTGAGTCCGTGTTTGCCTGAATCTGTACAGTGTTATTGCTAATAGCAGTGGTGTTTGACTGCACCTGTGTCGTTAGGCCACCTAGTGTGCTTGTATTGGTCTGGACACGTGTATTCAGATCGCTGATTGCAGTTGTATTCACCTGAGTCTGTGGATCAGCAGTACCTGTACCTCCACCAGTCGGAAGATTCTGTAGTTGGGTGTGTAATGACTGAATATTATTGGTATTAGTCTGGATCCTCGAATCCAGATCATCAATTGCAGATTCGTTATTTTGAATAGATGTAGTATTTGTGGCAATGGCTGAGTAGATAGTCGAGCGTTGCCAGTTTGTATCTTTGTCGTCATCGTCAGCGAAAGCGACTGATGAGAGTAGAGTCATCGTTGTGATCATTATTAGTTTGTAAGGTCGCATAGCAATAATCCTCTCTTGTTTACAATCCATTTTATATTCTGTGTTTGTCTAAGATGTGTAGCAGTACACAGATAGAGTGTGAACAGGTTCAAACTTTGGAGAATAACTGTACAAATTGTAAACAAATGTGTCTTGACATGACGATTACTATCGGAAAATCGGTTTCTTTTATTAGCTATATTTATTGCGTGCCTATTTATCCCAGAAAACGACTTAGCGGTGAATTATTTGCGACTCATAATTATTTATGAGTACAAAGCGCTGGCAAAATAATTTGTTAGCATAAACTTTATATAGCAATGATGACGCGCACAGCATCGAGCTGGGCGATGGTCATATTTAATCGTTCCTGAATGTCATCGTTTAGTACTTGTAGATGCTGGATTTCATCTTCGCGGACATTTGGATTGAGTTCCTTCAATGCAACTAGCCTCTCTATCTCATGTTTTAAGAGCTGATCAGCATGCTGTTTTGCTTCATCAATGATTGAGGGGGTGTTTTGTACCGCAAGTTTATCTGCTTTAGTCAGCATATTTTTCAAGGTGCTGCCATGTGATCTGGTAACCTGCATCGCGGTTTCTAAATTAAGACGTCCCTGGTGCTGGTTAATCACAGCATGACTCAGGACTTCCTGGAATTGCTTACCATCTTTATCAATAACAATACGGATATTATTCGAAGGCAGATAGCGGCTGGTATTTACCTTGCGTGTTGAGGTCGATTCCAGCAGGTAAAAGCATTCCATGAACAACGTACCGGCAGGGATGGCTTTATGTTTGATGGTAACCATAGCGGTATTACCCAGCTCATTACTGAGTACGTTATCAATAGCCGTAGCTGCTATGGGATGTTCCCAGGTGATGTATTGCATATCTTCGTTGGATAGCGCTGTCTCGCGATCATAGGTGATGGTCATGCCATCTTCACTTAAACCGGGTAAGCTGATGCGCACGTGATCGCCGGGATTAATCACAAAACTGTTCGGGCCATGAATATCAGTTTCAATACCGTAATTATCGAAGATACGGTCAAGAAAATGATTGAGTTCATGTTCACGGGACTGGCGTTGGGCACTTTCCACCAGTTTTAACGCCTTTTCTTCGTTAAAGGAACTTAGTTCCAGTAACCGATCCCGGCCCTGTTGCAGGGCGGCACTAAATTCGGCATAGACAGACTGTGTGGTTTCGATAAAGGCGGG
>JASFLV010000040.1:0-12773 GCA_050117915.1 Thioalkalispiraceae bacterium
TTTCAGAAACCAGAAACACATGCTGGCCGATTTCCTTATCAGACAGATAGACCTTAAACCGCCAGGTCTTGTCGTTGTTAGCCATTATTGGGCTAGCTCCGACTGACAGGAGGAGCATTCCAGCAGCGAGTTTAGTCAGGTAATTCATTATGCATGGCCCTCGATGGATTTATCTAGCTGCTTGACTGGACCCGGAATAAAGGCATTGGTCTTTTTGATATACTCGCGATAGGCAGGGCGGCGCTCAGTAATGCTTTCTTCGAGCATGACCACGCCAGAAAACTTCAGCAGAAGCCAGGTGATGATCACCGGTCCAATAATGCTCCACCAGGCACCAGTAGCCAGGGCCATCATGTAGAATCCCCACCAGATCAGGCACTCACCAAAATAATTGGGATGACGGGTATAACGCCAGAGACCCTGATCCATGACTTTGCCTTTATTGGCTTCATCATTCTTGAAACGTGCGAGTTGCCAGTCACCAACCGACTCAAATAGCATACCAATCACCCAAAGGCCTACGCCGAGAATGAATGCTAGAGAAGCGAGTTCAGATCCCGCTAAAGGCCGGGTGAATGCAGCTAATAGTGGCAAAGTGATAATCCATGCCAGCACAGCCTGGAAAACAAAAATAATGAACAGGCTTTTGACTGCAAAGTTGGGGCTGTATTTTTTGCGTATATCCTGGTAACGCCGGTCTTCCGGTTCACCCCAGTTCCGCCAGGTGAGGTGTGCGGACAAGCGCAAAGCCCAGATTGTGACGAGCGCAATCAAGATAGTGTTTTTGATTTCAATATTGCCTGATCCAACCAGGTAGACAATCGCCGCAGCGAGAAACATCAACGACCAGGCGCTATCGACGATGCTCACATCTTTAAGATAGAGGCTTAGCAACCAGGTGAGTACTGCCAGGACAAGTATTACACCCAGAGCATCAAAGTAAATTATCCAATTCATTGTGTTGTCCTCGCTGTGCGGGTTCGAAAACCATTCAGGTTGTCAGAGAGTAAAAGCAGCAGTGGCATTAATACTGCCCAGCCTATGGCTAATGCAATCAGGCCTGCTGAGCTGTCATTAAACTGAACCGCGCCCAGTTTTGCGCCTGCGTAGTAGGCCAGGGGGCCACCGATTGCACCAAACAGGACAGCGATTACTGGCCGATCCTTAAGCCAGTTCAATGAGACATTGAATGTTGTCGCAAACAATCCCCACATAATGACAATCCAGTAAGGTGCGGTATTCATGCTGAGTTGTCCGTATGGGTATCCCAGCCAGTTCTGGTACACCAGATAACTGTCCCAGATAAAACCAATGAACATTGCGACAAAGACAATCATTAGTTCCTTATGCCACTTTGGTGCACGAATGATATGAAACAGAATGATTGCAGTGGCCACCAATGTACCAGTGAGTGCATAATCCTTTGCACCACCGAGAACACAGGCAAACCAGCCAATTTGGAACAATGCTACGTTTATCAAGATGCGTTTCATGACTATGTCTCTCACTTGACCGGTTTTTCGAACAGGTAGTGACTCACCCACCATTGCTGGCCGTTTTCGTAACCAAACAACTCAGCGCAGGCCATGAAGAACAGACGCCAGCGTGACCACCACTTTTTAGTGTTGGCTTCCCCGTAAACATTACTGAACAGGGGCAGAAGTTCTGATTCATGCTGATCCATTCTTTCTAACCAGGCATTGGCGGTTTTTTCATAATGGGTACCGTCCCAGCGCCAGCGACGGACAAATTTCAGATCATTCTGGAAGCTCAGGGCTAAATCATCGCTGGGCATCATACCGCCCGTGAAGAAATGACGACTCATCCAGTCACTCGGGCCATTATCTTCAAAAGCATAAGTCGCAGTGCGGTGTACAAAAATATGCTTGAAGAAATAACCTCCAGGCTTCAGCCAGCTTGCAACACGCTTATAAAGTTCCGGCCAGTTACGCATATGTTCGAACATTTCAACGGAGACAATCCGGTCAAAACGGTTCTCATCGATATTGAATTCGTTCATGTCACAGGTGATGACGGTTAAATTGTTCAGATTCTGTTGTTTCGCATGTCGCTCAATGTGTTCACGCTGTGAATGTGAGTTGGAAACCGCAGTGATCTGACTGTTTGGGTAAAGAGCGGCCATCCACAGGGTAAGCGATCCCCAGCCACAGCCCAGTTCCAGGATTTCCTGGCCATCCTGAATGTCGGCGTGTTTACAGGTCTCTTCCAGACCAGCGACTTCTGCATCGGCTAGATTAGTCACATACGATGGCCAGTAGGCGCAGCTATACTTAAGTTTTGGTCCCAACGACTTGAGATAAAATTCGGCCGGGACTTCATAATGTTGTTCATTGGCTTTCTCAGGTACCAGCGCAACGGGTGAATCCTGCATATGCTTAATAAATTCATTACGCAGTTCGTCCATCTTTTCTGCATCGCCGGCATGAATTTCCTTGAGGCGCTGTTTGACTAAGAAACGAATGCCACGGCGCATGACTGCATCGGGGACGAGACCCTGTTCGGTTAGATCGAAAGCAAGTTGGCTGGCTGAATTCATTGTATTTCTCCTGAGTTTAAATTTGTTTACTGCTCTGCGGGCAGGGTCTTGTGGATTTTGTGCATTCCTACAATCAGGTCATGTCCAAGTGAATGGGCCCCGGCGGCTTGGATCTCATCTTTGAGTTTTTCCGAGGTCTTACCACCTATCCATACTGGCACGTTAGTGTCTTTAACAAGCTTTTTGATTTGAGCCTGCAATTGCACAGGGTCGGTATCAATTGAACCGGACAGGACGACACCATCGCTATTACTGCGATGAACTACTTCGGCGAGTTGCTCGATGGGCATATCTGCACCAAGTAAAACAATTCGATAGCCGCGCGCATGGGCAGTAAGGGAAAACAGCATCAGGCCGAATTCGTGCTGCTCATTGGGCAAGCATGCTGCGATCAAACGGGGTCCCTGATTCTTCTGATTTTGATGGTGAAAACGTGCACCTAACTTGTTACGCATAAAGACACTGAAAAAGTGCTCTTCCGCTACACCGGTGCTGACATGCATCCAACGTTGACCTAATTTCTCGAGTAAGGGGAGGAGTAACTGCTTGGTGACGACATCAACGGGATAAAGTGACATGGCCTCGTTGTAGACGGCATCCAGCAGGCCTTCATCGAAATTATTGACGCCACGCAACATATTTTCCTGGTAGGTATTCCAATGGCTGGAGTCTTCCGCGTCGGCGTGCTGGTCTTCTTTGGTTATCCGCAGCGCCTCTTTAACCCGACTGATGGCGATGCCTTCATCAATTAACTGCAGGATCAGTTTGATCCGCTCAACGTCTTCATCACTGTACAGACGGTGGCCGGATTCAGTCCGGTGCGGCTTGATCAGTCCATAGCGGCGTTCCCAGGCCCGCAGGGTCACTGGATTGACCCCGGTCAGATTGGAGACCGCGCTAATTGGAAAAAGCCCCTGTTGTTGCTGCCCTGTTACCATCTTTCATTCCTATACAAAAGTTATACAGAATATAGATAAAACCGATCACATTTGTCAAGCATTTTGCTATAATAATAAATAACAAGATAAAACAAAGAGATAGAAACGCCCATAAAGCTATACAAATATTATACAAATAAGGCTAAGCTGATGAAAAGACATGAGAAAGTTGTACAGGATGAATTGAGAACCCTGCTGTGGTTTCGCCGAGATTTTCGCCTCGCCAACAATCCAGCCCTGGGTTTCGCCCAGGGCCGGGGTGGTCCGATTACGGCCATCTATATAGAAAGCGATGATTTGGCCCGGGAATGGGCGCCCGGGTCGGCATCCCGCTGGTGGTGTCATCACAGCCTGGAGGTATTAGCAGCTCAACTAGCAGTGCAGGGGATCCACCTCCATTTCTTCAAGGGTGATCCCGCTCGTATTATCCCGGCATTGATAAAGGAAACTGGAGCGACCGCCATTGCCTGGAACCGGCTTTATGAACCAGGCGAAATCAAACTCGAAGACAGCGTTGTCAAGGCACTGGAGTATGTCGAGGTAAAGCGCTTCGATAGTCACTTACTTTTCACACCCGGTACGATCCTCAATCAACAGGACCAGGCGTACAAAGTTTTTACCCCCTTCTGGAAAAATGCCCGTAGCCGTCTCGAGGTGACTGGCGTCAGCCTGGTGAAAAGTAAGAAATATCAAGCCGCTGAAACAGAACAGCCGGTGTTTAAGTCAGAATGTAAACTGACTGATTTGCAGTTACTCGATCAGCATCCCTGGCATGAAAAACTCCATCATCACTGGCAACCGGGTGAAGTGGCCGCACACAATCAGGTTAAAAATTTTTTAAAACATACAATTGATGACTACGATCAGGCTCGAGATCTACCCGCAATCGAAGGAACCAGTAAGATGTCACCGCATTTGCATTTTGGTGAGATAACGCCAGCACAAATTGTTCATCAGTTGCTACAGAAAGATTTACTTTATTCAGGATCTGCTTCTGTCGAACGATTTTTAACAGAACTGGGTTGGCGTGAGTTTGCTCATCATGTGTTATGGCATTTCCCTAAATCAACAAACCAGCCGATGTATAAAAAGTTTGACAGGTTCTGGCCAAAGCAAGCGAATAAAAAGTATCTGACTGCCTGGCAGACAGGTAATACCGGTATTCCTCTGGTCGATGCAGGGATGCGGCAACTCTGGGAAAGCGGCTGGATGCATAACCGGGTAAGGATGATCGTAGGTTCCTTTCTGACCAAGAACCTGGGGATTCACTGGCTACATGGTGCCCGATGGTTTTGGGATACCCTGGTCGATGCGGATCTGGCTAACAACAGTATGGGTTGGCAATGGGTCGCAGGTTGCGGGGTGGATGCAGCGCCCTATTATCGAATTTTTAATCCACTGACACAGCAACAGCGCTTTGATAAAGATATGGCGTATGTAAAACAATGGGTCAATGAAATCGAGGACGATGATTATAAACCCATCATAGACCTGGCAAAGAGTCGCGAGACAGCGTTAAACAGGTATAACCAGATAAAAGGTCTGTAACAAGACAAGATTATTATCAGCTCTATCAGGCGATAGTGATATCCTTCGACAAGTAGACATCCTGAATCGCGTTTAAGAGTTTAATTCCTTCATCAAAGGACTTCTGGAATGCCTTACGGCCGGAGATAAGACCCATTCCTCCTGCGCGCTTGTTGATCACGGCAGTTCGAACCGCCTGGTGCAAATCGTCTTCTCCGGATGCGCCGCCGGAATTAATCATTCCGACACGACCCATATAACAATTGGCCACCTGGTAGCGGACCAGGTCAACCGGATGATCTGAAGTCAATTCCGAGTAGACCTTGGGATGGGTTTTGCCGAAATTGAGAACAGTGTAACCGCCATTGGTCTGCGCCTGCTTTTGTTTGATTATGTCGGCATCGATAGTCGCCCCAAGATGATTCGCCTGGCCGGTCAGATCTGCCGCGGTATGATAGTCCGTCCCTTCATGCTTAAATGCGCTATTTCGCAAGTAACACCATAACACGGTGACCATACCAAGCTCATGGGCATGTTCAAATGCTTCGCTGATTTCCTGGATCTGTCGGCGTGATTCCTCGGAACCATAGTAAACAGTCGCCCCGACCGCAGTGGCCCCCATGTCAAAGGCCTGATTGACACTGGCAAACAGGGTTTGATCATAGATATTCGGGTAGGTGAGTAACTCGTTGTGATTGATCTTGATGATAAAAGGTATCTTGTGCGCATAGTCGCGGGCAATGCTATTTAACACCCCTAAGGTGGATGCCACGGCATTGCAGCCACCATCGATTGCCAGCCGGATAATATTTTCCGGATCAAAGAACGCAGGATTGGGTGCAAAGGATGCGCCGGCAGAATGCTCGACACCTTGATCGACCGGTAGTATCGAAAAATAACCACTTCCGACCAATCGGCCATGATTAAACAGGGCGCTTAGATTTTTTAAGACGGCTGGCTTACGGTTTTTCCTGGCGACGACCCTGTCGATATAATCGGGGCCGGGAACATGCAAATTTTCTTTAGGTATACCTGTACAGGTGTGTGTTAACAGGGACTCCGCTTCTTTACCCAATAACTTTTCAATATCAAGCATGTTCCACCTCCATTTATTTCAAGTTTAGATTGATAGCTATCTACTCGCCTTGTGCGAGATCAATGTTCCCTGATTTTGCCTGCCATAGACAGTGACAATTTTATTACAGCCTATTGCTGGTCGATTGCCAGAATATCTTTTTTGAGGATAGAGATGCGGCAACAAAACGGCGATCCGGATATAAATAAATTCTATTCTATGGCTGGCTTATATATAAATTTATCAAACAGTATATTAAGTGCGTTTAAATACATATAAAATGTGTGAGAAATAATACGCTAGATAAGGTTTAAAAAAACCAATAAGAATGGTTGGATAAATACTTTATGCAAGTTAAGCATGATTTACAGAACGCCTGCATATTAGCAGTTG
This sequence comes from Thioalkalispiraceae bacterium, assembly GCA_050117915.1. Lineage (GTDB taxonomy): Bacteria > Pseudomonadota > Gammaproteobacteria > UBA6429 > Thiohalophilaceae > SZUA-24. Next base: position 6,491 of record JASFLV010000040.1, read on the forward strand.
ATGATGAAGAACAGAATTTGTTGCTATTTGAACAAATTCTGCAACATGCTGGTTATCGTAATATTGTTTTAAACAACGATCCTAGAGAAACGCTCATACTTTATGAACGTCATTTACCCGATATTGTGCTGCTTGATATCAATATGCCGTTTCTAAATGGTTTTGAGTTGCTTGAGTTACTTAAGTCGCAGGTCGGCGATGATTTAGCCCCGGTTCTGGTCATGACCGCACAAACGCAAAAAGATTACTGTGAAAAGGCATTAGAGCTGGGGGCCTCTGATTTTGTATTTAAACCTTTCAGCATCCGTGAAGTTAGCGCTCGGGTTAACAATTTGGTTGAAATTAGCCTGTTTCGTAAACAAATGAAGCAACAACACCAAACTCTTGAGCAGGAAGTTGAACATAGAACCGAACAGTTGTCACGAATGCATGAAGAATTACGACAAAGTCGTTTTCAGATTGTTCAGCGACTCAGTCAAGCTGCCGGGTATCGTGATAATGATACTGGCTATCATATTCTGCGCATGAGCAAGGTTTCCTGCTTGCTTGCAGAGAAAACCGGGATGACAGTAGAAGAGTGTGACCTGATATTGCACGCAAGTCCCATGCATGATATCGGTAAAATTGGTATTGCCGATTCCATTCTGCTTCGCAAAGAAAAACTTGATCCTCAGTCATGGGAAATCATGAAAACACATACATCTATTGGTGCCAATCTATTACATGGTGATGATTCAGATTTAATCTCGATGGCCAGAGAGATTGCGTTGACTCATCACGAGAAGTGGGATGGTAGTGGTTATCCTAATGGTCTTGAAGCTGAACAGATACCGCTAGTCGGCAGGATCTGTGCCATCGCGGATGTGTTTGATGCGCTTATCTCAGAGCGTCCTTATAAGCATGCCTGGCCAGTGGATGAGGCGATTACCTATATAAATAGTAAAAGTGGACAACACTTTGATCCTGAGTTAGTGGATCACTTTAATTCGAGCTTACCTGAAATACAGGTCATACTGGAAACGTATACTGACCCAATATAGTGACTGCTAAGCCGCGATGTTAACCCGATTTCTTCCGGATTGCTTGGCCTGGTAAAGGGCCTCATCCGCACGGTTTAACAGGGTTTTGATATCACGATCTTCAGACTGGAATTCAGCAACGCCGAGACTGGCGGTCACTTCAATCAACATATCACCCGCCAGGTAGGGGTAGCGGGTAATCCGTTCACGGATCCGTTCTGCCAGGTGAGCCGCTGCAGGAGCAGAGGTATCAGGTAATAGCAGCGCAAATTCTTCACCACCGACACGGCCGAGGAAATCGGTGCTGCGAATAACTTCCTGAATTGCTTCGACAAAAATCTGCAAAACATTGTCGCCGGCAGCATGCCCATAGTTATCATTAATTGCTTTGAAGTGATCGATGTCGATCATCATTACTGATAAGGGCCGATGGAAACGCATACTGCGTGAGAGTTCCTTGGTAGACTGCTCCATGAAGGCAGGGCGACTGAGGGCACCGGTCAGCGAGTCAAACAGGGCCAGGTTAATCAGCTGGGTTTCCATACGCTTGTAGCGGGTCAGGTCGCGCTCAATCGAGGCAAAATGAGTCACTTCACCATTCTTATCCATCAGCGGGATAAGATTAATATCCATCCAGTATCCCTGGCCTTGCTTGTTATATTTCAATAATTCGGTACGAATACCCTTGCCATTGCGCATCGCCTTGCGAATCCGGTAACGGGTCTGGCGGTCAGTACCGCGGCCATTGAGAATGTCGGGGGAGGCGCCGATTACTTCCTGGGTCGAATAGCCCATGCGGGCCTCAAAAGCGGGATTGACGTAGACAATCCTTGGGCCACCTTTTTCAGGGGGAGTGGTATCGCAGACTACGACGATGTCGGTCGTATTTTCGATGACTTGCCTGAATAAAGCATCGAACTGCATACTTTTGTCCTCATCCTTGGGATAGCCAAAATATCGGCAGTATTAGTCGAATCTTAAATTATTCATTAAGAAAATGCTGAAATTGACTGATTTTATTGACTAAATGAGCAAAAAATGAGCATTTCGCACAATATAACTCGTTTTTTGATATTTGGTAAAGGTTAAAACCCTGCGACCGATAGTAGATTAAGCAGTAAAAAAACAGGGCGCCGTCCAGTCCCAACATGTCTCTCTCCCAGGGCAGCGTCTCTCCGAAAATAAAAACAGGAATGCGGGATATATGAAATATTCAGTTCAGCTGGGCTTCGGAGTCATCATATTCCTTATTATTGTTTCCTCAAGTGGGGTGCTTTATCAGACGCACTATGCTAACTCGATTGTCAATGAACTGGTGTCGGTTAGTAACGCCAAGATCGAATACGCCCAGACCATGCGTAATGCAATCCAATATCGGGTGATTAGCCTGAATAGAATGCTGACCCTGGAAGACCCGTTTGTTCGAGACAAGGAGGCGATGCGGTTTTATGCATACGCGAGTCCTTACATTCAGGCTAGAAATAAGTTACGCGCTTTGCCGATGACCGATAAGGAACAAGTAGTACATCAACGGATACGTAAATACGCACTTACCTCTCAACCCCTAAGCCATCGTGTGCTTGATTTGATTATGCTAGATGCGCCTAAGGATACAATTTATCAGGTATTGAATGCAGCAGCAGAACAAAGAACGCCATTGTATGAGGCGCTGGATGAACTGGTTGCCTTGCAGAAACAATACGCCCAGGCAGCATTAACAAAAAGCCGTGAGCTTTCGAATGAAATATTCTGGGCCATCATTATTTTAAGCCTGCTTGTCATTAGTGTATCGTTATCGGTTGCGACTTATGTATCGCATGTTGTTGCAAGGAAAAACCGTCAGCTGATCGATAAAAACACGGAACTGGAGATTGCCTATGATAAAGCCGAAGCGGCTACCAAGAGTAAGTCAGCCTTCCTGGCTAACATGAGTCATGAAATCCGCACCCCGATTACTGCCATTATAGGTTTTGCCGAGGCTTCGTTATTAAGTAATCAAACTATGCAGATGCGACAACAAGCACTCAATATGATCATCAAGAGCAGTCAGCATCTATTGCAGATTATTAATGATATTCTTGATCTGTCAAAAATTGATGCGGATAAGCTTAATATAGAGCAAGTCACTATATCCCTCATTGAGCTGGTTGATGAGGTTGGGATGATTGTGCAGCCACTGGCCGAAGAAAAAGGCCTGAAATTTTCTGTGAATAAGCATTATCCGTTGCCAATGGAAATTATGGCTGACCCACTGCGGTTAAAACAAATTCTGCTTAATCTATGTTCGAATGCAATAAAATTTACCAGGCACGGTCATGTCATGATTAACTTGAAATATGGTAACTCAAGTAAGCAACTGGTTATTGAAGTCAATGACTCTGGTATAGGGCTTGAACAAAACCAGATAAAAAGAATTTTTGATGATTTTAGCCAGGCGGATTCATCGATCAGTCGACGCTTTGGTGGAACCGGGCTGGGTCTGTCTCTTTCGAAAAAACTGGCTAATGCAATGTCCGCTGACCTGGTGGTAGAAAGCGAGAAAGACAAGGGGAGTACTTTCAGATTAACTTTTAATAAGGTTGCCGAAAAACTCGTTTATGGTGATGAGCAATCTACCAGGGAAGAAACACAATCACCATTATCACAATACGAAGGACAGCGTTTGACTGGAAAAGTGCTTGTAGTCGAAGACAACCAGGTAAATCAACAATTATTGAGGATGTTTCTTGAAAAGATTGATGTTGATATTACCATCGTCGAAAATGGCAAAGAGGCGGTTGAACGTGCACTTTCAGAACACTTTGATCTCATCTTGATGGACATTCAGATGCCGGTGATGGACGGTGTCGAAGCAACGAAAATGCTGCGTGATAACGATTATAAAAAGCCCATTGTTGCCTTGACTGCAAATATCATGAAAGAGGATGTCGATAATTATTATTCAGTTGGATGTGATGAATTTCTGGCTAAGCCGATTGATAGTCAAAAGTTTTACCAGGTCGTCGGCTCTTATCTTAAACTACAACCGGCAAACGCGCCAGAAGATAGCGATCCAATAAAATCAGAGGTGATTGAACAGGATTCTCGTCTGTTAGCAGTTGCCACCAATTATTTGCGACACTATTTGCCAGATACAATTCTCGGTATCCGAGAGCATATCGCGAAAAGAGACTGGGAGGGATTGGGTAATATCCTTACCCAGGTCAAAGGATCAAGTGGCAGTCTTGGCTATATTGAATTACGCGAAGTTATTCTAAAAATGGAATTTCAGGTCCTGAATAAAAATCAGGCTGAGTTAAATAAACTAGTTGAAGAACTCGATGATGTTTATGCCAGAATGAGAGCCGGTTTGAATATAGTTGTAACTGACAATCAACAGCCAGGCCAGGCTACACAATGATCATCTGATCTAAATATCGTTACTGAGTTGCTGGATCGAATCCTCCTGTTTAGGCAGGTATTCAGCAGTCGTGTCATACAGTGTTTTCCTGACGATGGGCTTGGTCAGAAAATCATTACACCCTGCCTTGATGCAATTTTTGCGGTCGTTTTCAGTGGCATTTGCAGTGAGCGCGACAATCGGTTTCTGATAGCTTTGCTTGCGCAATTCGATCGTTGCATCGGTTCCTGACATGATGGGCATCTGCATATCCATATAGATCAAATCAAAATCATTTTTTAGTGCCAGCTTGACCGCCTCTTCACCATTATTGGCAACAGTGACCTCGACACCCATTTTGTTCAGGTATTTTGCAATTAATAACTGGTTGATTTCCGTATCTTCGGCAAGCAGCACACTGCCTTTTAACAAAGGCATATCCTGGCTGGCCTGTTTTGCTTGGTTGGTTGCTCCATGGTTGACAGCTTCGCTATTGTCGTTTTCTGACTTGGTTTCCGTTTTGTTATTAGCCGGTATTTCGGCAATATCAGAGATCATCTCATTTTTATCTGCAATACCGCTGGGGATCTGTAATTTAAAACAGGTGCCCTTATCGGTTTCACTGCGGACAGTCAGGTGACACCCTAGTAGTTCGGCTAACTGTTTTGATAAAGATAAACCCAGCCCGGTTCCGCCAAACTTGCGCGTAGTGCTCGAATCTGCCTGTTTAAATGGTTGGAAAATGCGTTGGCTTTGTGCATAAGTCATCCCGATGCCGGTATCGCATACCGTGATGTTAACTAAATCAGTTGTTGGTTCATAATCAGCAATGACCGTCACGGAACCGTGCTCAGTAAATTTTATTGCATTACTGCATAGATTAATGAGAATTTGCTTTAATCTTATTGGATCACTTTTGATCATGGAAGGAAGCGGTAAATTGTAATTGATCTTAAACTCAAGTGCCTTTTTCTCGGCCTGAATCATCATGATGGACTCGACCTCTGCGAGCATTTGCACTGGATTCATCTTCACATGCTCGACCTCCAGTTCGCCTGCGTCGATCTTGGAAAAGTCGAGGATATTATTGATCAGGTTCAATAAATGACGACTACTACGGTTAATAGTATTTAAGGCGAACAGGCGTTGTTCGGTTGTTTGGTCTGCATCCAGGGCGGTTTCAGAAAAACCGATAACCGCGGTGAGCGGGGTGCGGATTTCATGACTCATGTTGGCCAGGAACTGACTCTTGGCCTTATTGGCTTTATCGGCTTCCTTTACCGCGATTTCGAGTTTGCTCAACAGTTTCCCTATGTAGAGAGGCATCAGCACAATCCAGAGCATCAAGCCCCAGCCAATAAAGGCATGCTCTTTCCAGAAATCGGCCTGGGTGATGACTGTGATAAATGCGATGATCGTCAGAATATTCGCAATCAACATGTACTTACGCCCAAAACGTAAGCCATAACCAATGATGATCCAGAGGTAAATGCCATACATGAAGAACGTTGATATTCCACCTTCTAGCATTGCATAAGTTGCGAACCCGACATCACTCAACAGGCTGGTCATAATAAATGACCAGTGCATCGAGCGGCTGAAGCCCGCCACCAGCAGGAAGATCGTCATCAAGCCCAGGAATGAAATGGAAATGTGAAATAGGGAGATGGGGGGATTACCTAGCCAGCCATAGGTATGGCCCAGGTAGGAATACACACTTAAGATAGTCGCAAAGAAGATACGGACATAGGCCTGGCCGACCACGCTGTTATGTTCCCAGTGTATCCCCCGATCAGTTACTAGCTCGCTCTCAGCCACGTGGTTAAAACCCATTCCAATTCAGTAAGTTATAGTCATATGTATAATCGTTATAGTCAGACTATAT
>JASFLV010000041.1:0-12642 GCA_050117915.1 Thioalkalispiraceae bacterium
TCGCATCTCCATCCATGCCGGTCTTCAAGGACTTTTCCAGTTCAGCTACATCGATGGGAAAAGGCAACCGGTTACTAATCGAATATTGTACAGTGAGTTTCTCCAGTTGATGGGCATGCTCTTTTTCATAGAACACGATGACATCACACTTGTCCAGGGTCTGTATGCTTGATAAAAGCGACTCCAGACTACTGGTTCGATCCCGAAAGTCTGACTGGAAATTGAATTCGGCGATGACCACCTGGGGCCTGAGTTTCTTCAACGAGCGAATCGCATTTCTAACTGAAGTGACCATTGTCACTTCATAGCCAAGTGACTCATAGAGAGGCACGAAATTGGGGTAGCCACCCAATTCGACAACCACAAGCATCTGTTTTTTCATATCAATAAATCGGTTCTACAAGCCAGGCATGAATTTGTTATAATGTTCATGCATTATCCGGAGATGATCTACGCGACTCTGGGTAAATTCACAGTAAAATTGTCCTACAATTTAGCCAACAAAACTAAGGTGCCGCAATATGCCATACTTCGTATATCGCATCAAACAAGGTCCGACAGTCATGATCAAGGACCTCGAATTAATGACCGAGTTTGAGTCTTTCAAAGAAGCCAAGGACTTTGCCAAACAGGCCCGCATTGATCAGGCTGATGGGGAAGAGGCGCAAATCAAAGTCATGTTCGCCGACAATCAATTACACGCTGAAGAACAACTCATGGAAGCACGCGATGAACCCATTGTCCGAGAATGGGAGAAGTGACGTTTAAGCCACTATGGAAGAAGGCGAATACCGTAACACCTACAAGGAATTCAACCAGCTTCGCTGCCTGTTTGAAAAAAGTATCCTTTCGCGCAGGACCATGTGTGAACATGCTCATCGCTTTTGCCTCGCCGATCGCGAAGGTGTTGCCTGTGAACAAAAGGATGCACATGCCTTGTGTACCATGCTGCTCAACAACTTAAGAGACAATGCGCGCTTTGCACTGAAACAAACCAGCATCGACGAACCGCTGCCCCACGCCAAGGAAATGAAAGTCCAGATGGGCGGCCTGCTTGGTCTCGCACAGCTCCTGAACAAGCCGTCACAGCCCGAAGAAGTCGACAATATCTTTGCCCTGGTTCAGCAAGCCATTGCGACCTTCGGCAACCTGGAGTCCCTGCCCTACGATGAAATCGCCCGCGGGATCGTCCAGTTCCAGCTACGCAGCCGCCGTCGCTCTAAAAAACAGCCTTGACTATAAAGGGTGGTTCAGAGTGAACCTAAGGATTGATCTTCCAGTCGTAGGCACAATCCAAGTGACTGCGTACCTCAACCAGCCCATCCAGGCCTTCTCGGGCAATCTTCTGTATCGGTGATATATCACCAAAACGTTTATTCGCTTGCTTCATCCAGAGTGTGCCCATTGGCGGGTTATGTGGATAGGTGGTACGCAATGCCTCGGCAATACCGATGATATGTTCCACACGTTCATAGACTGACTTGTCTTGTGGAAACGGGGTATTTTCCCGATAGCGGCGTAGAGCACGCAAGGGTGTTCCCTTGGGCAGATCAAGAATGAACGCCAATTGTTTCCCGTTCAGGCCCCAGCTATCCAGGATTGACATGATCGAACGTGCCAGCGAGACACACTCTTCATGGTCCATATTCTGATAAGTCGCTGAAGCCATAAGTTCTTTTTCCTTACTACAAACACTACAAGTCTATATGTTAGAATCCTAATATACAAATGCCCCACTGTTAAGTGTGCCATTAAGCCTGTAACTTGCTGTAAATAAAGAGAACGATTATGCCAAACAGATACCCCGTCACCGCTGCCGGCAATATTCGCGAGGGTGATATGCAATGTTTTAGCGTGAATCAGCAACGCATAATTGTCGCGCACATTGAAGGGGAATTTCATGCTTTTGATGAAATGTGTAGTCATGAGGACTATCCCCTGTTAAATGGTGCACTACGTAAAGATCATGTTGAATGTCCTCTGCATGGCAGCCGTTTTTGTTTGCGCACTGGTGAACCCATGGAAGAGCCTGCCACCGAACCGATAAAGATCTATCCTGTCGAGATCATTGAGGGGATGGTCTACATTGAACTAGCAGAATAACACGATAGCGATTCGATCTCAGTTCCTGTTAGTTACCAACATCCTGCTGGCGTAACTTTTACCGGTCTTGTTAATGCCCATTTTCCGTGTCTTTCACATTCAACATAGGCAACCAGCTCATGAGTCATACAGCCACGATAGCGTCCCGCAAAATAGGGTAATATTTTGGTTGAATGTGGCTTATGGGTTGCCACCCACTTTAGCATATTGTCATAGCGTGGGTAGCGGGCAAAGACTTCTACACTCACTAACCTATCTACTTCGATATCCCAGTCGCCTGTAACTTTATAAGGTATCACAGCACCATTTTCAGCAATGTCTGGGACTAACAATAGCACCTGGTGTGGGGGCGCCTGTAATAACGTATCGTTTTCAATAATCCATTTATTATTTACCAGCATACCCTGTATTTTTGTTCTTAAATTTTCATTTTTTGTACATGCACTCATTTTTTCTATCGCCTTCAAAACATGAGCACGTTGTGATAAAGACATCGGGCGTTCTATATATTGTCCAAAAAGTGGTATTAACCGCTCATCACAACTATCCTGTTTGGCTGCTAACATAACTACAGCAGATAAATGTTCTGTAGTCGCTATAGGTGTGGTTAAGACAATATCAAGAACCTGGTTACGTATATTTGCCTCAGGACAGCGCATCAACGCCTCGACTGCAGATGCTACGGCTTGTCTTTCGGTTCTTAATGCACCGAGGTTAAAATCACGAAACAGTTCGACACCATTACCTGTTTGCAACACGCCTTGCATATTTTTCCGAAACAACTCTACCAGTTCAACATCACAGCTACCCTTTTGGACTTCAGAATTGACTAATTCTGCAAAGCCATATAAGCCCACATCAGGTTGATTCAGATAATTGCGAATTGCATTTATTTTGTCCGCTGGATTATCGGCTGCCTGCATGCGTAATATAGCTATCAGCAATTCTGGCGCCCGTAATTTTTCTGCTGCAGCTATATGCTGTTGGGCAAGATGGTAATAATCACCAGTCGGCAGTGGCTTATGCCAGGACATATATGGAGCTGGAATTTCATAGGCAGGTTGATAATAATAGCGTAACGATACATTGACTGTCAGCTTGGGTTCTGTCAATTCGCAGTCTCGCTTGAGACATTGTAAATATAACTCTGCTAGTTTCATATGGATTTTATCACTACCCTTACCCCGCCTGATTCTTTCTTCTAATAAGCGTATATTCTCCCCCGTGCTGGAATAAAGTACTCCACGTGATTCAGGTGTAATTATTGGTACGCCATCCCTGTATGCCATTGAAAATAACGGTCCAGCCCTGTGTAATACATCGCATGGCAAATTAGGTGTAACTTGTAATGCAGCATTGCAATCGCCTAATTTTTGATAGCTGTATGCTGCAAGAATAGGTGGACCGACATGGAAACGAGAGTCTATTTTAATCCCTGGATTTGCTAATACTGGGCGGATAAGTGTAATTGTTTTTTCATAGTGACCTCGTAAGAATTCCAGTACGGCTTGCGCATTGGTTATTTCAGGACCAGGCTTTTCCCCTAATTGTCTTAATGCTTGTGTAAATGTGTCTTGCGCTTGCTCGATATCCCCTAGTGCCAGGTAATGATGTATCAGTCCTGCCCATGCCGCTTCAAAATCAGGCGCAAGTTTAATCGCATGACGAAAATTCGCTTCTCTAGTCTCAGTTTTGTGAAAAGCAGCTAAAAATCTTTTATCCTCTGCTGAGTTACAATGGCCAATTGTGTCGATAAAACCCAATAAACCATGTAAATACCAGATCCAGGGATCACTACTATTTTTATCCTTATGACTTATTAATCTCTTACGTCTATCACATTCATCACTGAGGTAACCATAAAATAGCTTCTGCACCCATACCTGTTGAGGTGGATCACCTGGCATAACTGTCCAACTGCGTGCATATGCGTTATCCGCTGTCACATAAAACATCAATGTCATAAGCGCGAAGTTTCTGATTATAGGTATTATTTGCAATCTGTTTCCCATTACAGTCAGTAGCCTAACATCTAATAACGCAAGTTTGATGCCAGTTTAATTTTATAGATCACAACGACTTGTATGCTTTTAAGATTGCAAACCGCATGATAAATCATGCAATATGCATAAGTAGTCTATAAAATGATCTTACTAGAATTTTATAAATGCCATTGAATAGTCAAATGTCATCATCTGTTGTTCAAGCATGGCCTGGTAAACCACTTGTAAAAAGGTAAGGTTGTGATCGATACTCCTGGCATATAAATAAACAATCTCAACAATCTTGTTATTAAATTTATCTAATTGTTGTCCGTTTACATCATTACTCTTCATAAGTGTGATAATATCCGGGTGACTGGTTATTAAAAACCGCAATACCGCAACTCTGATGATCAGCATTTGAATATAGGTAAAAGGATCCGGCATGCTGACAAACCATTCCCTTTGCAGGCAATTGATAACGTAACGAGAAAAATACTCTTCCAGAGTCACGCCATAGTTTGTATTCAAGTTATCCCAGTGTTGCTGGTATGCCCTGGCAAGTATGTCAGGCGGTATGTTTTCACCATAGACATCAAAATCTTCTGAACGCTCGTAATTAACGCGATATTTATCAAGTATCTGTTTTGCCATCTGACTTAATTTGTCATTTCCCTCATGCTGGATGCGTAATTGTAATATTGCCTGGATTACAACAATAGCAATCGGTTCTTCATTGCTAAAATTGAAATAATAGTCGTCCAACTGGTTCCTGATTTCTTTACTCTTAATACGTTTAATTTCTTCATCGACTCGCAGGTTACTATCACAACCCTGATGATAGTGTGAAGAAAGACGATAACCAAAATTGGCCAGAAAATAGAGTCGCGCTTCAAATGAATATTCATCATCGTTCATTAACTCGATCATCGCCGCCCGTACCTCCTGAAATTTTTCAGCATAACAGTTCTCAGGTTCATCAATCACCCTCGCAACAGGAAAATCAGACCGGGGCAAAATGTCCTGATCGACTTCTTGCATAACTTGCTGTTTTTGATCTGACATCAGGCATTGTCTGACCACTTCCGGACAGGACAAGGCAGCGGTCAGCTCAACCACCTCCTCTCGTTCAGAGAGAACACGTGGAAAAAAAGTACAGGTATCATTTAGCGGTTCGACCCCGTAGCGTGCATGTATATGACACAGTCCTTGTCCTGTATAAAATGGACAAAAGCCGGAGGCTTGCTTCTGTATATAGGCATAGTTCTTCTCAGAACTATTTTCCGGTTTATGTAACAGGACACTCCGTTCAAATAATGCTTTATCTTCCTGATTATTCTCGACCTTATTAAGCAATAAGTCATAGTGATACTTATCTATACTGATATCCCAGTTCTGACAACAGGTATCCTCACAGTCACCGCCGAGACAACGAAAACTGTGCATGTACAGCGGAGCAATCAATTTTTTTGACATGAATTAATATATAATTAGAATGTTATAAGGATGTATCGGTGGCATTTTTCGAGATAGCCGCAACCGGATGCCTTGAAAAATCAACCAGTACCATTCCACAAAAGCGGTTATCTTTATAGATCTCGATACGAAATAGATGCCCATGCGTATCCACTGAATAACGCTTACGAATATCTGTGTGCTTAATTCTGATACCACTTTCATTATGGACCCCTGGTCTGGTAAATCCAATCACGTTGACGCGATACTCTCTAGCAGCGTTGACCTGAAAATAATTATCCACAGCGACAATATCACCCAGTTTTACCTGTCTTTCTTCGCCGTCAATCAACAAAGCAACTGATTCAAGACTATTATCAAAATCAAAGTATTGAGGGACTAATTTGGTTACCGATCGATTACCATATCGTACATTGAAATAACGTTTGTGATTTAAAACTGCAATTAAGGGGTTACTGGCATGATAATCAACAGGCTGATTCTTTTTCATGGGAATATAACCCAATCGACTTCTTACATTGCTCATATCAAATAGCATTTTTTTCTGATATAAAGCTACCTTGATATTGTTATCAATCCGATCTTTAACCTGGTTGATTGTTAAATTAAATTCGCGTTGATATTCGATACCCAAATACTGCATAAAGCTCTCGATTAACTGCAGGTGATAATACGCCCGATAATGTGTATCAAATGATTTGCTGGCCTCCAGACCAAATGCAGCCTTACCATTTTGAATCGCATAATAGGTCAGGGTCTTCTCCATCTCCCGGTTTCCCTCGCGGGTCTTCGTATTCTTGACATGGAAACGGTGCTCCAGATTGGAAAGACGTGTATTGGTTTGATTAGTAATAGTATCTGCAATTTTTCTCAGTTGTCCATATGGAACATTTTCCAGGGTTGCCTGATCGATGATCAGACTTTGTCCCCAACGATACGGGCTATGCATGCGATCAATATACTGCGGTCGATAAAAACCACTGCCATCATGTAAATTCAAAATGATATCGACCTGCTGATCTCGGATAATCCTTTTTATTTTTTGCACGAGCTGGAACTCAGGATCCTTATCAGGGATATCCTTGAACTTACGATTCATATCACCATGGACACCACGTGAGCGCTTGATGATACTCTCGAAGTTGAGATTGGGCACCACCCACACTTCACCACGCAAAATTCTATAGTTAGTTGTCAACAGTGAAGCGGCATTGAAGCCACCGGGTTCATCCCCCTGAATACCCCCGATCACCAACATGGTCGGCCCCGGCTGTTCGGATTGGTGTTTGTGCAGGGTGAAATCCCAGGCTTGCGCAAAGGCCATGGGCGAGAAAAAATAAGCCAATGCAAGCAAGGCGACTCTATACATTTTCAACCACCTTAATATGCCAGGGTTCGTGTCGCACGCCATAAGGATTTGAAACAGGATATCGCATCCTGATATAGCCCAGTTCGAGAAGACGATCATATAGTTCAGTTTGTGCAAACCGGTTGGTAAAGTTCGCAGCACCTAACCCCCGTTGCCCCACGTCAAAATCACCAATGCCATGAAATGAATGCCCTGGTGGCGCCAGTGAACGAGCGGCCCTTGACAGGTTACCCCCCGACTTATCTACCTTAGCGATAAACAAATGAATTTGTTTGACGACGCTGCGTATCCCAGAGGTCAATATCAAGTCGTCCCCGGTCTGTTTTTTGATCTTATGATATAGCGCAAGTGCCTCTCCCTGATAAAGATAATGACCACTGCCCTTAATCTTTTTAACATCCTTACGTTTTATTTTTTCAGTCAGGTTTTGAGAAACCTTCTGGCCAAAAAAACCATAGTTACTGGCATCAAACTCAAATAACTCATCGATTAAATCGCTTTCCTGACGAGTAAATGCACCGATTGAGGAATAGTGTTTAGCATAATAGCGGGCGGAGTCAAAATCGATCAGATTGAAATTTCCATAACCAACGATGCGCTGTAAACGCCCAAAACGTAACAGGACTGAGCGTAAAAGCCTTGATTGAGCGTGATTTAAGAAAACATCATCGTCATAGTCGTGTTCAAAATTTTGCGCTTTACGAATTGCGTCTTTAATTGCACTGTCGGGAATTCTGTTGTTTGCTCTGCCCCGATAAACCGTCTCACCAGTATCTAATGAAACACTTTTTACCCCCGCAATCAGCTCCCAGCTTGTCGCAAACAAACTACCCGTAATTAGGCCTGCAACAAATCGGCGCCTGCTGCAATTTTCTCGAGTCAATACCATGTTCTCAATCTACCAATTCTGCCTTATGATTACAGCCTGATTCTTCAGAAATTTCAAATACCTGGCGATACAAATATGGATATTGAGGGCTTTAGACAAAAAATAACCGCCGGTCAGCACGATTATGAATGTCTGGCTCCAGCGGGTGGTGGCATGGCGCATTTTCGCTTTATTGGTCAGTTTGAGGGCAAACCTGTCATATGGGATGCATATCTTTATACACTCGCCTATTATGTGGATGAGATAGCAAAATTATCGCAGGCGGATCGGGTTATCCGTCAGTTTATACAGGTCGGAGACCAGAACGAAATGGGACGCAAGATTGAAGTCGGTTTAAACCTGACGGGGATCGATGAAGCCTCGATCCTTAAAACCATCATCATGATTCGTCAGTACAAGAAGTTAAGTCATGGTCGTCATGAGTACGGCGAGAAAGTAAGCGTATAACTAATGTCGAGACTGGTTACGGTATCGCGCGCAGCAAAACTGGCAGGTGTCTCGCGCGGCAATCTGCAAAAGCAAATTAGAGAAGGAGCCATTACCAGCTTCGAAGGTATGGTTGACCTGGAGCAATTAGCCAAACAATACCCTTCCGTAAATTTCGAAGCCGATTCGCTGATTGAGAAGCTTGAACAGATAATTGAAAATGCCTCGATTCGAGCACGCTCCAGCAAACTTCAGGTACCACCTGATATAGAAACCCTGGCGACCCGGGTTAATATTCTGAGTGAAGAATTAGTCGAATCAAAACTTGAAATCAGTATTTTCTACAATATATTTGACAAATTAAGAGCTAAATTGAATGCCCTGGCCAGTGCTGAACCAGAGTCAGCCAGGCCAATAAGGGAATTGCAGTCCTGGTTGCTAACTGAAATTGAATCAATCGCCGATAAGAAGTTTGAGCAATACCCGATACTCGCAACGGATACCTTTTTAAGAATTATGGCCGCACAAGTTCGCATTGAACCCTCAGGACATGAGTTTTTCGTAGAAGGATCAAATAGTATCCTTGAATCCGGATTAAGTTCAGGTTTAGCGCTGGATTATGGTTGCAGTAATGGAAATTGCGGCAAGTGTAAAGCACGAGTACTCTCCGGTGAAGTCAAGAAAATACGCAACCATGATTACGTTCTGAATGAAAAGGAAAAATTACAGGGATACATCCTGACCTGTTCCAACACGGCGGTCACCGATCTTATTCTGGAAGCCGATGAGGCCGGTAGTGAGAACGACATACCGAGTCAGTCAATCACTGCCTGGGTACGCAAGTTCACGCCATTGAGTGGCCACATAGCAACTCTGCAGGTAAAAACCCCACGCACGCAACGACTACGTTTTCTTGCGGGGCAATACGTAAACCTGGAAATTCCCGGTGTCGCAAGTAAGAAACTCCATGTTGCCAGCTGCCCTTGCGATGATATGAATTTACAATTTCATATTGACACCAACAACACAGATGACTTTACCGACCACCTGAAAAAACAGGTCAAGCCCAACGAGGTCATTGAGATCACGGGTCCATCCGGACATTTTGTACTGCGTGAAGATGAGCCTAATCCAATCGTATTCATAGCGTTTAATGACGGTTTTGCACCGATTAAAAGCCTGATAGAACATGCAATGACCCTGGATGTTACTGAAGATATGCAATTGTACTGGCTGGTAGAAAACAAACAGGGATTATATATGCACAATCACTGTCGCTCCTGGGCCGATGCTTTTGATCGTTTTGCTTACCTGCCTATCAGCTACGGACAACAGGATGCAGTTCAGGTTTTACTGACTTCACTTAATCATAATCTAAATGAGCATCACTTTTATGTTGCCGGTAGCGATAGTCAAATCAATAAAACCAAAAATGCCCTGCAAGAGCAGGGCATCCGACATGATTGTATTTTTACAGAAACAGCCTAGCCTTCCTCTGTTTCGTCCTCGGCTACCCATTTACTTAATGCTTCGATAACATTCTTGGCCTGTTTGACGTTGCTGATATTGAACTTTGACTTTGGTCGATATGTACCTTCACGTTTCTGGTAACGACGAATTGAGTATTTAATAGGACCAAATTCTTCTGCCTGACGGTTCCAGTCCTGATACTTGAACATAACAGTTGACCATGCCCCCTTGGTTAACACAACCTTGTCCAGTTCCTTGACTAACTGCTGTCCATTTTCTTCATAGTTCATCGTTATTTCATCAACGGTCGCTGCCATTTTCTACCCCTATCTTTCTGTATATTTAATCATTATCTGAAGTAAAACTGGCGCATAGCTTACCCTAAAGTGCGGGTAAAAATCTGCATAAATTTACCCAGCAGAGTGAATTTGCCAGCCTTATTTAACCATTGGCCTGCCATTGGGGAAAATTTGCTGCATACCGTTCAATCCATTCCTTGGCAGCCTCTTCACCCGTAAGCGTGCGCCCTTCTTTTAATTCTATTTCTCGCTTATAGTGTTCGATATGACAGATTTGCTCAACCATTCGCGCAACAAACAAGGTATCCTTGCTGATAAACTCGATACCAATCACATAGTGGTCGCCGTCTGGGTGACAATGTGTTACCAATCCTTTTGCTTTGAAGGGTGGCTGGACCACATCAATTTCCAGCTCAATGACGTTGCCCGTCTCAAATGGTTGGGGCGCACTAAAGGCGAGTCCGCCACTACTGATATTACTAAGTTGTTGCCGTTGCTCACGGTGAACAGCCGCAGTTGCTTCACTGGCGAGCGCAACCTTTAATGGAATGTCGGCTGGATGACGAATATAACTACGCATGCTAATTCCCTCTGTGCAGGTCTTGTTCTTTGCTAAGAGCAATAATTACTATTTCAGATAGAGATAATGCATAATCTGCGCCAGACAAATAACTGACCGTATTTTGATGATAGACCAGAAACATAAGTCCTTGTTCAGCGCCAGACAGCGAAAAACACTGATTTTTTCCCTTGTCCTGACGGCCGGCGCCTATCTCAGTGTCGTAATTCTGACGGGCTATGACGATATTCAAATAGCATTTACACAAATAGGGTTTTTAGGCTGGGGATTATTGTTGAGCTGTTCTTTTGCCAGCTATCTTATTCGATTCATTCGATGGCAGGGTTATATTAAAGCAAGCGGTACCACTGTCCCGGTTGTACGGCATTTTCTTTACTATCTGGCCGGTTTTGCGTTGACAACTACACCAGGCAAAGCCGGAGAAACTATTCGCTCCATTTTGCTCCGACCCCACGGTGTGAGTTATCCATCCAGCCTCGCCAGTTTTTTTACCGAACGGTTTCTGGATGTGATTGTCATCGCTTTACTTGCCAGCCTGAGCGTATTTATCTTCGATAATTATACAGAGTTCGTCCTGCTCAGCGCGGCCATTATTCTGGCAGTAATTCCTTTTCTTCGCAGTCAATTGCTCACTAGCCTGATCCTAATGATCCACAACAAACTCAATTGGGAAAAAGTAAAAACTGCTAGCAGCCACCTGCTAAGCCTGATTCAGGCTGCGCAATTATTTTTAACCTGGCCACGCATCTTTACCGGTCTCAGCCTGGGCTTCCTCGCCTGGATTATTCAGGGACTGGCATTTTACTTTATTGTCAGCACGCTGAATGTCGAACTTGGCTTACTCGCTGCAATGGGGATCTACTCAATAAGCCTGCTGGCAGGGGCCGTATCATTTATTCCAGGGGGGGTTGGGAGTACCGAAGTTGTGATGGGCTTATTGCTTAGTGCATTAGGTGCAGATACCTCGGTGGCAGTCTCAGCACCACTCATCAGTCGTCTAAGCACACTCTGGTTTGCAGTGGCACTCGGCTTGCTCTCATCCACCTGGTTAAGTTCACAGCATAAATGAATAAACTCGACGGGCGGGTAACCTCCATGTTACCACCACGCCTATACATCATGTTTAGACACTCGTTTATTACACTTACTTGGTTGCGTTTTATTCGTATGTTCTATCACAATTAATACTGCTCCAGAGAGCCGCAGGCGACCCGCTCAGTATCAAAACCGGCCAATTCCAGAGTTGGACTGGCATCTTTTGAAATCACCAGGCTTCTCTGACTCAAATCAGTCAGACTGACATTTGAAATCTCCACTGATTGATCTGCGATACCGCTAGCATTAACTTTAATTTCAGGCATTTGCCAAAGTACTTTTCCGGCTGCCATACCTGGCACATAGGTTTCAAACCCTGTCTGCAAACTGTGACAACCGACGTTTTCATGAATACTAAACTGGTATTCACCAGGTTGCATATTTTGCAAATAGGGGGTCATTCGCAAACCACCCGCTGTCTCTGAGATAACAATGACACCTATGGAATCACCCACTCCGCTCGCTGTGAGTTTGTGCATGGTGACTGCGAGATCACGGGCATATCCTGTCGCTAGCGGCAAGCATGCCATCAATAAAGCGATAAATAATTTTTTCATCGTACACCTCCTGACTCATCAAGGTTATCCAAACGTTTCTGACGACTGTGTCCAACGCTACTGATGAATTCTGTATTGCGAAGTGCCTATACAGAACCGGATACCTCCCTGCCAGAAAGCCTTTTTCTGAAGAGAACAACCAGAAATTAGCAATTTCTATCCTGAGTCTGGTTCAAGCCCCTATGAAGTCAAGCAAAGGCAATTAAAACTTTTCTATGACAAAAACATCAATGATTCTTATTTGCTTTTGATAAACTGAATTAATTTGATAAAAGATAATTATAAGAAGTGAATGAAACCAGATTCTATATGCATACAATTCATATGCGATCTAGCTCTGATTAGGTCTTTAGAACGACTAATGATCTTCGATTTTTTCCCGGTATTCTCGCCGAT
>JASFLV010000042.1:0-12551 GCA_050117915.1 Thioalkalispiraceae bacterium
CACTTTCCGTCTGCCGTAGATGGGTGATATCGCGGACCACTCCATTGAAATATTTTTTACCCCCAACTTCCATTTCACTGATCGCCAGGTCAAGCGGGAAGATACTCTGATCCTTGCGTTGCCCCATCACTTCCCGGCCAATACCAATAATTTTTCCCTCACCCGTATCATGGTAATTATGCAAATAATTATCGTGTTCCTCACGATAGGGTGCTGGCATCAGGACCTTGACGTTTTGACCAATAACTTCATTGGCCGTATAGCCAAACATTTTTTCCGCGGCGGGATTGAATAATTGGATGACCCCTTGCGCATCGATCAGGATCACGGCATCCACCGCCGATTTCATAAAAGCGGAAAATGCAGTGCGATAAAACTCTTCCTGGTCAAAAATATTGGCAGTCATAAATTGGATATGGCCGGTCGGGACTGACCATTAATTATCTGTTTTATTCTCTAATTCTTTCTTATATCGGTAAGTTTAGACATAAATTTAAACAATAACTTAGTTAATATCTCAGAAAATGCCCCCCAGACAGATCAAGCGATGACCATATTTGGAATAAGGCAGAAAATGCTGTTACGAGATATAATTATGCTCAGATTATGAGCATATCGGCATTACTGGCCAAGCTTCTGCGCTAAGAAACTGGCCAGCTCCTGAATTGACTGGTGTTCAAACATGTCGGTGATATCCAGCATGCCCGAATATTGATTATCGATCTCCTGATGAATCTCAGTGAGGCTCAGGGAGCTCAGGCCAATCTCAAAAAAGTTGTCCTGAACGTCAATCGGCTTGTCTTTGACCACGCTCTCAAATATGGCTTTCAGCCTGTATTCCAGTTCACTCAACTCCCCCTGCTGTTCGGCATGGGAAGCAGCCAGGCATTCCTCGATTTCCCTGATAATCGAGTCGTATTCTCCATTCAAATAAGCATCACCAAGGAAACGACGCTGCAATTTACCGCTGGTGGTCTTGGGGATACGCTTGACTGGAATCACCTGTTCGACCTGCAGCCCGGTTTGTTCATTGATATGACGCATCACATCGCGCACGATCCCGACAAAGTCTTTGACCTCGGCTCTGTACAGGATAAACACAATTAATTGATCGGTATCCTGGCCCGCTTGGCGTACCCCATAGGCCACTACTTTACCCAACTCCAGTTCCTGGAGTTGCAGGGCCACCGCCTCAATATCATGCGGATAATAATTCAGGCCGTTGGAAAAGATAATATCTTTTTCACGCCCGGTAATCACCAGTTCTCCCTGTTCGCTAAGAAACCCCAGGTCGCCGGTGTTTAACCAGTCATCGCCTGTCAATGCCTGCTTATTGGCCTCATCATCCAGGTAGTAACCAGAAGTGACACTGGGACCCTTGATCTGCACAAGACCGATACAATTCTCCGGCAAGCTGGCATTACTATCATCTGTGATTTTTATTTCCATATCGGCAACGGGCGGTCCTTCTATGGCAAACCCAATCGCATCAGGGTGATCCTGCTCGACTACCCGCACCTCATCGCCCATCAATAACGCATGACGATTGACATAAATGGCACGATAGGCTTCACCCTGTTTTGGAAAGGCCACCGCAAGCGTGGCCTCAGCCAGGCCATAGACAGTAAACATCGCCTCTCTTTTCAAACCATGCGGTTTGAGTTTCTCAAGAAACTGTTCACACAGATCAACAGAGATAGGCTCAGCGCCGTTATAAATGACGCGTAAATGTGAAAGCTCAAGACCTTCGGGTGACTTGTTCTTGAGTGCCTTGAGATAATGTTTATAGCCAAAGTTAGGTGAACAGGTCACGCTTGCCTTTAACTCACTAACCTTTTCCATCCACAGCACGGGTCGTCGACTGAACAGGTCGGTTGGCATTAAACATTGGGACATGCCCACGGCGATCATATTCAGATGAAAACCTAACAGCCCCATATCATGGGTCAAGGGCATCCAGCTGAGACTGATATCATCCGGGCTATAATTGGCACCCACGGCAATCGCATTCAGATTGACCATAATGTTTCGGTGCGTAAGGACCACCCCTTTTGGCTCACTGGTGGATCCTGAAGAGAACTGGATAAAAGCCATATCATCCTGTTCAGGGGTATGCGCCCGGCCACGATGCTCGTGGTCTTCCATTAAATTCGACAGGATGGTTTTACTCTTTAAGACCTGCAGGGATTCATGCAAATGATTGTGGTCGGCGAAGTGCACCAGACGTTCCAGGTGCTCTTCCGTGGTAAACAAGTGCGGGCGTTCCAGCTTGTTAAAAACACGAAATAATTTTCCCTTGTGCTCGTCACTAATCCCCACGGCGATGGGCACCGGGACGATGCCACCCAATACACAGGCCCAGAATGCTTCAACAAAGGTTTGATTGTCTTTATGCAGGATAATGACCTGGTCACCCGCCTGCAGGCCGGCTTCCTGAAAGTCGAATAACAACATCATTGCCCGCTCATAGAGCTCGCGATAGGTGAGTTGGCGATGATCCTGTTTACCTTCGATAAAGGTAATCGAATAATCCGAAGCTTTCTGGGCAACTAATGCACTATTTAATGTCTTGTGATCAATCATCGGTGTTCAGGTTCTTGCGAGTATTCGCATGTTTATCGGATGCCGAGTCCGTAAGTTTACCTCGGGCGCCAGTTCCACAGGATGATCATTGATATATTCCAGGTGAAAATGTCGCGCCATGAGACCAAAATGAATCTGGCTTTCAACAATCCCAAAGAAATCACCAATGCAGCGCCGTGGGCCCGCTGAAAATGGAATATAGGCAAACTTGTGGCGCTGTTTTATTGCCTCCGGGCTAAAACGCTCTGGATTGAATTTCTCGGGTTCCTGCCAATAACCGGGATGACGATGTAGATAGTATGGTGAGATAAAGATATCCATCCCCGGCAGGATATCGTACTCACCTAACTTATCCTGTTCGATGGCTTTACGGGTAAACAACCAGACTGGCGGATAGAGCCTCAGGACTTCTTCGGTAACCTGCCGGGTGTAAGCAAGTTCCATAATATGTTCAAAACCCGGGACATGTTCATAGCTGGCATTATCGACTTCGATATGCAGCCTGGCCTCCACCTCCGGATATTGCGATAGACTATACCAGGCCCAGTTTAGAGTGGTCGCACTGGTTTCCGAACCGGCAACGATCAAGGTCATCACTTCATCGATCAATTCCTTGTCTGTCATCGGTTCGCCGGTTTCTTTGTCACGGGCATCCATGAATACTGACAAAAAGTCTGTTCTTGGCTCAGCATGTTCTCGGCGCCGCTCGATCACCTCGCCGACCAGCTTGGTCAGACCACGAAACTTGACTGCCAGCTTAAGATCGCGCGCACTGTCATCGGTCAAAATTGCAAAAGGATTACCCTGGGCCTGTGTGTAAATACTAGCGAGGTCATCGCTAAATAAGGCCCGCAGAATAATTTCCAAAGCCAGTTCATTGGTTACATCAGTAATGTTGAGGATGGCCTGTTGTTTCGCCTGTTCATGCCATTTTTCGAATAGCTCCAGATTGGCCTGCTTGACCAGCTCGACCAGTTTGGCAATGACATCCTTACCAAATGCAGGCTGAATCATCCGCCGCTGCTTGCGCCAGAACGAGCCGTCACTAACAATGATGCCGTTCCCCAGCAACATCTTGACCCGCTCAAAGCCCACCCCTTTTTGATAACGATCATGATTATTGACCAGGATCTGTTTGATGTAGTCAGGGTGGTTAACCAACAGCGCCATATCTTTACGCTTGTCCGGTGTGACGCTGAATATATCAGGATAAGATTTAATCCATTCCGCCAGTTTTTCAAAACACTCTGCGGTGGTGTTCATGTCATAAGGCGCAGTCGGCCCATCAGGCAAATGTGGATTCTTGATTTGGGATACAGTCAACGAGCTTATCCTGCTAGATAGCTTTTGGTGGATCGGATTTGAGGTCTGTGAGCATCAGTGCTTTATATACTATATATATTGTTTCTGCCTAGCAGCAAATTGTACTACAGCCTGGCGAACGTGATAAAGTCATCCCCCGACAAATGTTTGCCCAAATGAATACATCATCATGAGAACCATGGATTTTAAGCGGCGCCTGAGTTATGCGTTGCTGACCCCGATTATCAGGCTGATCCTGTTTGTGATCTGGCGCACCTGCAAGGTGGTGGATATTGCCGGTGAGCAACACGCCAGAAACGTCGGCGCGAGTGGTAAACCATTTATTCCCTGTTATTGGCACCAACACCACCTCTTTTGCACCTGGTATATGAAGCGGCTTATCAAGCAGGGACTGAAAATCGGTTTTCTGATAAGCCCTTCTGTGGATGGTGAAATTCCCGCCAAGCTGGCCCGCTCCTGGGGGGCGGAAGTCATCCGTGGTTCAACCACCCGGGCAGGCGCCCAGACGATGCGGGATATGTATACCCTGGTGGTAAAACAGGGTGTCTCGCCGGTCACTACCTCTGATGGACCACAGGGTCCCTTACATGTTTTTAAACTGGGCGATCTGCTGCTTTCCCAATTTACCCAGGCTCCCCTGTTACCGCTGGCCTATGCTGCTGATAAGGCCTGGACACTAAGCAGTTGGGATCGATTTATGATCCCCAAGCCTTTCTCGCGGATTGCCATTGCCATTGGTGAACCTGTCCAGATCCCGAAGGGATTGCTCCCTGAAGACCTTGAACCGTTACGCCTGCAAATGGAAAATGCACTAAAAGGGCTCACCGAGCAGGCAGAAAACACCCTGAATTAACCCATTTCCGTATGGATTAGTTTTTGCATCACTAACGATGGGTAAGTGCTACGCTTACACTTAATCAAACAAAAAATCAGGAAGGATAGATTCATGCGCATGGCTATTGTAGGACTGGGACGAATGGGTGCCAATATGGCACGTCGATTATGCCGAGCCAAAATCGAGGTGGTCGGTTTTAATCGTTCCAAAGACATCATTAAACAGTTAGCCGCTGAGGAAGGCTTGTTACCAGCCTCATCGATCGATGATGTTGTCAACCAGTTGTCTGCCCCCCGAATCGTCTGGCTAATGCTGCCCGCAGGTGAAATTACCGAACAGCATATCTCGCTATTCAGTGAGAAACTGGATAAAAACGATATCGTTATTGACGGTGGTAATGCAAATTACCAGGAAAGTATGCGTCGTGGTGCGATGCTAAAAGAAAATGGCATTGGTTATATCGATGCCGGTACCTCTGGTGGTGTTTGGGGACTGGACAATGGTTATTGCCTGATGGTTGGCGGTGAGACTGAGCATGTCAAACACATCGAACCAATCTTGAAGGCTCTGGCACCTTCAGCTGAACATGGCTGGGCCCATGTCGGCCCAATCGGAGCCGGGCATTTTAGTAAGATGATCCATAACGGTATCGAGTACGGCATGATGCAGGCCTTTGCAGAGGGTTTTGCCCTGTTAAAAAATAAAAAAGAATTTAACTTTGATCTGGCACAAATCGCGGAACTATGGCGACATGGTTCAGTGGTAAGAAGCTGGTTACTGGATTTGACCGCTGATTTTCTCAATGAAGATCAGGACCTTGCCAATATTGCTCCCTACGTCGCCGATTCCGGTGAAGGACGTTGGACGGCTGAAGAAAGTATTAAACAAGGAATAGCCACCCCGGTGCTGGCACTGGCGTTACACATGCGTTTTGCCAGTCAGGATAACGATGCCTATAGCAACAAACTGTTAGCCATGATGCGCAATGCCTTTGGTGGTCACATGATAAAGGATAAATAATGTCAACCGAACCCTGTACATTTATTGTATTTGGCGCAACAGGTCATCTGTCACGCAACAAGCTTTTACCTGCCATGTACCATCTCGAAGAGGCGGGACGCATCCCCCCCGGGACCTCGATCATTGGTTATACACGCCAGCAGATTGATGATGAGGCCTGGAATGCACAGGTGGATGATATTCTAAATCAACGTGCCAGGGAGGGACTCAAATCCGATGTGCTTGCTAACCTCCGGCAACGGATGCATATGTTAAGTGGTGATATGACCAATGCCGAGTCACTCAAAAACCTTAAAGATTACTTAAACAACAACCAGTCTATTTCCAGAAACCTGATCTTCTACATGGCGATACCACCAAGTCTGTATGCACGCGTCACCCAGGCATTGCATGATGCCGGCTTGACCAATGAGGAAAATGGCTGGCGCCGTATCGTGATCGAAAAGCCATTTGGCTATGACACCGAAAGCGCGATGATCCTGAACCAGAACCTGCACAAGCACTTTCAGGAAAACCAGATCTTTCGCATTGACCATTACCTGGGTAAATCCATGGTCCAGAATGTATTGGTATTTCGCTTTGCCAACCTGATGCTTGAGCCGCTCTGGAATCGTAATCATATTGATCACATTCAGATCACCCACTCTGAGACACAGGGTATCGCCGATCGTGCAACCTATTATGATGATGCCGGGGCCTTGCGGGACATGTTGCAAAGCCACTTGTTGCAAATGCTGACGCTGGTTGCGATGGAACCGCCAGCCAGCCTCGATGCAGAATCACTGCGCGATGAAAAAGTCAAAGTATTAAAATCGATTCGTCCCATAACCCGCCGTTCGGTCAACGCCCATGCCTATCGTGCCCAGTATGCTACGGGTACCGTTAACGGGGAAAAAGTACCGGGTTATCTCCAGGAGAAAAATATTCCGCATAATAGCGTGACAGAAACTTATGCTTCGCTAAAACTTTATATTGACAACTGGCGCTGGCGCAATGTGCCGTTCTACCTGCGTACCGGCAAACGCATGGCAAAAAACAGTTCTGTCATCAGTATCCGTTTCAAACATCCACCGCAACAACTGTTTCGGCAAACCCAAATCGAACAGATCGAACCTAACTGGATTGTTTTGGCAATCCAGCCCAATGAGTGCCTGCGCATGGAACTCCAGGTCAAAAAACCCGGCCTGGAAATGGATGCCCATACCACTCAACTGGATGCCAGTTACTGTGCCACCGGTATTGATCAATTAGATGCTTATGAAGCGCTTTTGCTCGACGTTATCGAGAATGATTGTTCACTCTTCCTTCGCTATGATGAGATCCACCATGCCTGGCAAACCGTTGATCCCATCCTCAAGGCCTGGGACACCCAGCAGGATTATATTCATACATATCCATCGGGTAGCTGGGGACCGGATGATAACAAGCTTTTTGATCGAGAAGATCAGCGATGGCGTAACGAGATCGACACCTGAAAACACGATAGGAACAACTTACCCAAAGCATACTTAGCTGGTTAATTGACTAGCCGCGCCCTGATCAACCAGCCACATGACTCCGTAAGGATTATCCAGCATCTGAATGGGATACTTTACTTCATCGGAAAGTAATACTTCAGCCAGTACGGAAGCCTTGTTCTCACCTGCCACCAGCACAATTACCCTGTTTGCCTGATTCAATAATGGGAACGTCATACTGATTCGCCAGCTATCCAGCTTATCGACATAAACTGCAGCTACCATAGCCTCGTTTTCATTCAGTATTTCTGTTGTCGGGAATAAAGACGCGGTGTGCCCATCATCTCCCATCCCTAATAAAACCAGATCGAGAACCGGTATTGCCTTTTCCTGATCAGTAGACAATGTATCAATTATTGTTCGCTCATATTGCTCTGCACAGTCTTCGGGTTGCGGACAATCTGTTGGTATTGGATGGATGTGTTGCTGATGAACAGGCGCAGCTTGTAAAAAGGCCTGCATAGCCATGCGATAGTTACTTTGTTCATGGTCATGCGGTACATAACGTTCATCGCCAAAGAAAAAGTGACTTTGCTGCCAGGGGAACGAGGTTTTCCATTTATCACTGAGCAGTTTCTCGTATACCCCGACAGGCGAAGCCCCCCCGGACAGCGCCATACTGAAAGTGGATTTGTGCCGTACAACGTCAACTGCATAACTAGCAATCAGGTCCGCAGCCGCCTGTTTAAGCAGATCCGCCGTTTCATACACATAGACGATATTGTCGCCATATAAGGATGTGTTTACCGGTTTCATATAATAATTGTAATCAAGTTTTTACTTGATTTCAGTTATTCTTTACACTAAATCCCTGCCTATTGATAAAGCGATTTTTTGTAATATGAAATATACACTTTGCACTGATTTGGACAGGACCTTGATCCCAAATGGACCGCAGGCCCATGATCCGCAGGCAATTCCCCTTTTACACATGCTCGTTGAACAAAAGCATCTTCGTCTGGTCTATGTGAGCGGTCGTGATAGAAACCTGGTTCTTGATGCCATAAAAGAACATGAGCTGCCCCTACCCGATCTTGCCATCACTGATGTCGGCACACGCATTTATCATGTCGAACAAGTGAGCCCGGTCGAGCACAACGAGGAAACCCATTGGTCCGAAGATGGTGACTGGCAGCGTTATCTACTAAAAGGCTGGGACCTGGATAAAATTGCGTCGCTCAAACAACAGGTGATTCAACATGCTGGCTTGACGTTACAGGAACCAGAAAAACAGTCACAGTTCAAACTAAGCTACTACCTTGATATGTCATATTACAATAGTGGTATCGAACAGGAGATTATAGAGTTATGTGGGCATGCTGATCTGCAGTGCAATATTATTAAAAGTCATGATGAAACAACGGACACTGGTCTAGTGGATATCCTGCCTGCCAATGCCTCGAAATACCATGCGATCCGATTTCTAATGGACAAATACACGATTGATGAACATGAGATCATCTTTTGTGGTGATAGCGGTAACGACATGGAAGTATTAATCAGCGAGATACCCGCGGTTTTAGTCAAGAATGCCCAGGAGACAGTTAAACAGCAGGCACTGTCACTTGCCAAGGCCCGCGAGCATGTCGATCGACTCTATATTGCCCAGGGAGGATTCTGTGGCCTGAATGGAAATTATTGTTCCGGGATACTGGAAGGGCTGGCCTATTATTATCAGGAGTTTGAACAACTCATTGGCCTGTATCTCACTAAAACTGATTAGCCAGTGCTAGAAATCTTCTCTGCTTCTTCAGGGATAGTGATTTCACCAAAAAAATTATAATGTTCGATCCCTTCAATGATGCCTTTGGAGTATTCACCTTCGGCAAAATAAATACGTGGCTTACCCTTGAGTTTATCCAGCTCAGAGGAATGGTTACCCACCACCACACCCAGCGTATCGCCTAACAACATCTCTTCATCATTGCCGGAATCACCAACCACCATGATTCGATCCAGGGCGAGCCCCCATTTCATTGCCAGATAACGGATTGCCAGACCTTTCGAGGCACGTATGGGTAACAGATCCATCCACTTACCTTCTGTCACGACTATCTTTGCATGTAAATCATGGGTTCTTAACAAACGTTTAATTTCTCGGGGAGTGGGTGTCACGGACTGATCAATACTATAACTAATTCGATGTTGGGTTTGTTCGATCTTACCTCTTAATTTAATCCCTGGCACACGTTGCATAATTTTCAACAACCCTTTTGGCTGCCAACGATAATCAATATGATGCGGCCAGTAGGCATCCTCAACTAACCTGCCTCCACGGTGACAATAATAGATCTCAGTACCGACTGAAGTAATCAGAATATCCGGGTAAGGGAGTTTCATTTTACTTAAAAAGCGCTTGGTACTGGTCAAACTACGCCCGGTCACAATACCGAAGCCACAGTTCCTGGCATTTTCCCTGACCATGCTAACCAGCTCACGCATGGACGGTTCATCTCCAAACAGGCTATTATCGATCGCAGAAAAGGCAAGACGATCTACAGTCGGCAAGCGTGATTTCGCAGGTCGAACATGGGGCCGGATCTTGCGTTCTTCAATAATCTCTTTAATATTATTAATGTACGTCTCGACATGGCCAGGCCAGGAAAAATGTCGGTAGGCACCGTCGATACCGTTTTTGGATAATTCTTGCCAGCGTTTTTCATCTGCAAAGACATCCAGTAGCTTGCGTTTGATATCATCGACTTTAAGCGGGTTGATAAGATAACCATTGTTACACTTGGCAATAATCTCTTTAGGACCACCGTCATTGGTCGCGACGATAGGCAAACCACTGGCTGCTGCTTCTATTAAAGTTAGACCGAACGGTTCGGTTAGGGCTGGATTGATAAAAGCACCCTTACGCCTGGCCGCCAGACGGTACAGTACCGGCACATCTTCTGACTTGTGGTGTTTTGGATAAGCAACGTGTCCATATAGATCATAGCGATCGATCAACATTAATAACTCAGTTAACACCTGGCGAGGACCTTTATCCATTGCAGAAATATCGTCACGATTGCCTGCTACGATCACCAGGTTAGTTGTATTTTTCAGTTCTACCGACTCGCCGTAGGCCCTCACCAGGGAAGCAATGTTTTTCCGTTCATCAGCACGGGATAACGCAAGAATCATGGGTTTATCAGGTTGATCTAAAAACCGATCAACCTGACCGGCTATCGCACTGCCAGCTTCGCTACCATTAGGCGGGTGAAAACGACTCAAATCCACCCCGGGTGGAATCACCGTCATCCGTGACGGTTGATAGTTGTCGTAGGATTTATACTGTTCATCAATTTCCTGCTGGGTACTGACGATGACCTTTGCCGCAGTGCCCAGGACGATTTCTTCTGCCTCGATACGGGCACTCATATTGTATTGATTTTCGATCGCCTCCTGCGACAGGCCCTTTTCAAGCAAACGGGCCTGCTTTTCCCTGCCCAGGGAATGCCCCGTGTGGACCAGAGGCACCCCCAGCAGTCCCGCCAGACGTGAACCGACCAGACCTGCATCGGCGTAATGGCTGTGTACGATATCCGGAACCTGCCCGACGTTGCGGATGTGTTGCAGGGCACTATCAATGAAACCCGGTAAATGTGGCCAAAGTACTTCCTTGCGTAAATAGCGACGTGGACCACAATTGAGTCTTACAATCCAGGCATTCTCAGCCAATTTCTCCTGAGGCGCGGAGTAGCTTTCATCAAGCTTGGAATCAATCACCCGGCGAGTCAATAAATCAACTCTGGCCACATCAGGATGCGCAGCCAGGGCGCGGGCAAGTTCAATAACGTAGAGCGTCTGTCCGCCCGTATCTGCGTCACGACCTAATTCAAGATTTTCTCCTCTTATCAAACCATGCACACTGATAAGAACAATGTAATACTTATTTTTATCGTGATGCTTTGCTGTCAATGTATATCGTCCATAAAATCATCATAAAACGATCTATCTTTACTAACCGCACCGCGCAACCCACAAATCTTGGCTGCAAACAGGCTCGCTGATTGTAGTATTTCTTTAAAATCCCAGCCTTGAATCAGGCCGGCTATAGTCATTGCACTGAAACCGTCACCGGCTCCAACTGTATCTACCATTTTTTCAACGGCTGCCGCTTCGGCAATTTCTACCTGATTTTGGTTCACCATAAATGCACCCTGGTCGCCACGCGTCACAATCATCCCACCAATTTTGTTTTGTTCACGAAAACGCTGGGCAGTTGTAACCAGATCATCATCCGCTTTTTCGGCCAACTGTCGTAGTTCTTCATCGTTTAGCTTGACCCAGTCTGCACCCTGAACGATCGTTTTTATATCGGACGCATCCCAAAATGGCGCACGTAAATTGACATCGACAAATACGGGTAAATGTGTGTCAGCTCTGAGTTGCGTGATTGTCTGGCGTGAAACCGGGGAACGCATGGCTAACGAACCATGATATAAAATCTTGCAATTATCGATAGTATTTTCAAGTGCAGGGGGCTGGATGAAGTCGTAGGCGACATCTTTAACAATCTCGAAACGATGCACGCCTTGATTGAAAACAATTTTTACCGTGCCGGTCGGGTGCTGGGAATCGATCTGGATACCTTGTGTCGACATACCCCAGGCATGCATCGCCTCACGAATCTCATCACCATTTTTATCCTGACCCACTGCTGAAACAAGTAGCGGGCTAAGGCCAAAGCCCTGCAAATGCCAGGCAACATTGAAAGGTGCGCCACCTAATATGCTGCTACCATCCTCAAAAATATCAAAGAGTACTTCGCCTGTGATAAGGGCTG
Organism: Thioalkalispiraceae bacterium; assembly: GCA_050117915.1. Classification (GTDB taxonomy): domain Bacteria; phylum Pseudomonadota; class Gammaproteobacteria; order UBA6429; family Thiohalophilaceae; genus SZUA-24. The sequence goes on from JASFLV010000042.1 coordinate 12,056, forward strand.
TTGACATATTTAGTGTCCAATACTGCGTAAACTGTCAAAAATGGCACATGGTTTGTATATACTAACAGTAACACAGGAAATCAGTAATAGAATAGTTTGCCTTGCATCACCGGTTCCTGTTTAAATACAAAACCCCACCAATAATCTTGGTTTAACACGTATGGAAGTGCCGACAAAACAGCGAACTCTGGCCATCGATAATGCCTATGCAATCCTCGAGGATTCGATTATGTATTACTCGGGCAAACCCATCGGCACGATTGCCGCCCTGCAATCCCCGGATCTATCAGCCGAAAACTATAATGAGTGCTTTGTTCGCGATTTTGTCCCTTCTGCCCTGGTATTTCTTGCCGACGGTCGTACCGATATCGTGAAAAACTTCCTGGAAACGGTACTCACATTGCGTACCAAACGCCGGATGGTGGCCGGCCATGAGATCCAGCCTGGCGTCATGCCCGCCAGTTTTCGTGTCGTCACTGAACATGGCCATGAACAC
>JASFLV010000043.1:0-12536 GCA_050117915.1 Thioalkalispiraceae bacterium
GAGACGGATACCGGCTCACTATAGCGACCATTAATCCCGCGTCCGGCCTTTAGCCGGTATCTGACCTCGCCGGGAGGGGGGGCAGCATCGATGACTTTGATCAAGGTGTTTGCTTCTATGGGTTGTTCAAGCGTTTTGATCAATTCCAGACCGTTAACGCTGTCGCGATAAATGACTGCCATTTCTGCAGAATCACCCGCAAGCTGAAACTCAAGATGATTGGCATGATGAACAGGATCAAAGCGAGCACGCAGGGTTTTTACCTGACCTTTGAATTCCAATGCAGACTGATTGGCGTACATATGCAGAGGAACTGCCTGGTATTCGGCAGGATCATCCATGGTCCAGAAATAAGCCTGGGTCTTCTGGATATAGAGGGCTTCCGGTTTGTCGACTGCAATGCTAATCGTGAGTGAGGAATGGGCTTTTACGGCACCATACCACCCGGTCGGAAACTCGTCAGTTCGAATCTGAGCGAAGAAAAATGAAAGGTTTTCCCCAGTTTTATTCTGCAGCTGATAGTCGATATAGAATATTCCTTTTTTGGTATGTGTTCGACTCGTCAGGATGTATGACACCATCGGTATCGCCCCCTCCCAGCTAACACCATCCGTCTGAATGAGTGGTGGGCTAGTTGCCAGGCTAACCGTCGCCTTTAGCGGTTTGAGCCGATTCCAGTCACGGGCATTACTTTGTGTAAGAATTGAAGTCACTTCAGTATCATGTGCTTGAGCTGGCTCAGTGATCCTTTTCGTCACCGCTAACCAGCAAGATGCCCACAACTCAGTTACTGCCGGAAACACCTGTAGATCCGGCCAGCGGGTTTCAATATAAGCAAACTCTTCAAAGTACTGGTTGTTGTTGTGCATAAAAGCCCGTTTTGCCGAGGCACGCATTCTACCGGCCAATGGTGTGGTCAATTCGGACAAAGTCTGGCAGCGTAACCCTTTTTTGTTATTCACCGTAACTGCGCGCTGATCATTACCGCGACCTGTCGTGTGATCACGACGTACTGGCTGAGTGTTGTTATGTGGGCCCAGATGTTCAGAATGACCACAGGCCTGCACCGACACAGGCCCAACAGCAGCAGTCACCGCAGGTTTACCAGCCGGTGTGTGGCCGGCATGACCATGAACAATTAGCGACGGCAACAGGCACAACAGACCAATACTGCCAAGACCTAATAAGATAGCTGGTTGAAGAGTTTCTCGCATTTTGCTGCCCTTGTGTGTTTCCCGGATAGATAAGTAGACATCTGCGAATGACAGGATGGAACCGGGATCTTAATGAGTCATACTATAGTTGACTAAAAGCTAGGTAACATCAGACTTACAGTTAAAAAATAATTAGCTAAGCAAAAAAATAGGTATATTTTTAATGATGGATAAGCCGTATTCCCACGAAATTCGTTCTTTGTTTATGCATACAACACTGGAGGTTTTTCCTTATCCATGCAAATTTTGACAATAAACTTTCATGTACTTGATCACTAGCGTTGCTTTTTCATGGTGGAAAATTTTATTCAACGGCAGGATAACCCAGTTCAGCTAATTTCGTCTGAATAACCGTCTTATCAAGACGCTCACCTTCAATTATGATCTTGTTACTGGGGATATCGACATTAACAACTGTTATACCTTCAATATTCTTTAAACCATTCTGAATATTACTTACACACCCACCACATTTAATATTACTGGCCTGTATCTCTAGTGTATCCATATGCATCCCCTTCAAATCGCTCCCAGCAGAATAATCTTAATGAATTTTAGTTAAGCTGTTCTTCAACAAAATTAATATCAAGCTTATCCCCATTATCATTGGCATGTATTTCAATTAATCCAGGCTGTCGATTGGCTAGATAAGCACACGATGCTGAGATGATGGCTTGTTTGTCCTGCTGTAATGCCTTGATCAAATTCATCGCCACGAACATTGCGCGCTGTTGACTATCTGGCCTTGCTATTAATTCACCATGAATTTTGATCCCACGATCCATATCGCTATCCATTTTGTCGAGGAATGCCAATTTCTCCATACTCAATTCAGTCTCTGTTGCATAATCAAAAACAGACTGATCGTTTACAAACACAGTTAATTTTTTCATCAAGACCCAGCACTCGTAATAAGAGGAATCAATACCGTAAATATTATGGAAAAGCTGGCGGCCCCGGCTCAGGAGCCTCGTTTATCGGTTGTAGTGGGTAATTGCTGTGGGGCGCAAGAATCTACATCAGTCTCGGTTGTCACCCGCTTTTATAAGCTTATCTCACTGCTTCACTGACACAACCAGATCCACACGTCGGTTAGTGGCACGCCCTTCTGCTGTATCGTTAGAAGCAATCGGATGAGCCTCGCCATAACCGATATATTTGATCTTATACCCACCTTTTAACGAATAGAGATAGTTGGCAACCGCCAGCGCCCTTGCTGTAGAGAGCCGTTGATTGACCTCGGCAGAACCAACTGAGTCGGTATGTCCCTGGACAACGACCTTTTCTGCATCCAGCTTTTTAATGATAGCGTCAACTTTTGAAATTAATAGTTTTGAAAACTCGGGAATTATTGCCTCACCGGATCGGAAGTTAACGCGCTTGAGCCTGAAAACCAGGGTATTACCTTGCTGGTATACCAGGGCATCAGTTTGCGGAATCTCCTTACGCGCTTCATCCATCGCCTGCTGGAACCGAACCTGAGTTGAGGCCCTCGCCAGTTGTTCCTCCTGCGACTTAAGCACACCTTCGGTCTGTTTGAGTTTTCCTTCTTTCTCCTCAAGTGTTTGCTTTGTTGTTTTCAGGTTCTCTTCGAGTTTTCCGACACTGGTGGTCAGTTCACCCAATGCTCGCTTTTGCTTAACGATTTGCAGTGCAATAGGTTCCGGCGTGCCTTTTGCGCCCATAATCACGTTCATGACATCGACCAGTTGTGTAGCACTGGCCCGCGCATCTTCTACACTCTTTTTATATAAATCAGGACTACGTGGGCTCTGGGCAATCATATTCATGGCCGTTTCGTAATCCAGCGACGCGCTACGCAACGATTCCGGTGCCAGATCATCGGCATCATTCTCCCGGGCTTGTTTGATTGCCTGCTTGGCGCCACTGAGTTCACTGAACTGAACCGCCCTGGTCTCCAGAGCTAGATATTTTTTCTGAAAGGCAGAGAAATCTTCAGGTGATAGAGCACGGCTGAACTTTTTAGTTTCACTTCTTAAGTCTTTATCAATGTCCATCATACGTCTGACCAGGGAATCACTTTTTCTGACCCCGGCCTGTAGTGCCGAGGCCCTGGCCTCCAGTATTCGACTGGCTAGTGGTTGCTTGGCTTTGGCTGTTTCTCTTGCATCCTCGAAAAAAGCCTTGGCAATGGCGGCATTGTCCAACACCGTCTCGGGTAAATCACCCTGCTTTAAACCACGCCTGGCATCTTCCAGGTAAATACGCCCCTTTGCATATTGATCATCCGCTAATACATCGATTTGATCCTGTTGTGCAACTTGCATGATTTGTGTCACTTCAGCGATGGCCTTCTCAGGGTCATTACCCGCAGCTAATTCTGCTTTCCTTAGGCTGGAACAGCTTGCCAGCAACGCTACAATCAGGATAAACCATAGGGGGCTAATTTGTTTCTTCACAATGCTGATCTCCTGTTCAACAACATCTTTCGTCCGTCATCACGGTAGATTGATAAAATCTGACACAAATTCACGAATATGCCAAGCACCCAGTTCCGCTAACAACACGAAACTTTCACCATCTCGGAAAAGCACGCTATTCTCCTTTTAGCGGGGAACCATCTATCTAATATAGCCGTTTCACTAGTTATTATAGACATCACCAGCCAGGTGCGGTGGAGAAGACCAAGTATATCATCGTAATTGATCGTGCTTTCAAGTTCACTCTGCCCCTCTAATATGCTTTAATTTGTAAGGACGTTAACGAGAGTAAACCTTATGTACCATAACCTTGAAGTACCGGAAAGATGTATTTCCTTATGGCAGGAATGCCAGTCGCTCGTGCCCGACCTTTTAAAAGATTGCACGGTTAAAGCAAAAGATATCGTCATTGATGATGATAATCCTATTGATCCACAATCAAAATCTGTTTATCTCATTACCCAGGGCGATATCTACGAGACTTTTGATGGACAGCAAATCGTGATCCATGAAAAAGGGGATCTGATCAACGCTGACGCACTGTCACACCTGAAAATTACCGCTTACGAAACCGACTTTCCGGCTAGCGTGGATGAATATGATGGCCTTGAATTTATGCAAGCCATCGCCGGCGATAACAACAAATTTGATCTCTGGAACCAGTATCTGTCCTGCCTGAGTCAGAGCTATCAGCTACTCATGGCCTATTTTAGCCGGCAGGATACTGAATTTCTTCCAGAGTTTCGTGAGTACAAAAAAGACGACATCATCATTAAAGAGGACACCGAAGGTGATGAAGTCTTTACCCTTGTCAATGGCTCGGCCAAGGCGATTAGTAACGGCGAAGAGGTGGGCGAAATCAAGAAAGATGAGATTTTCGGTGCCATCGCGGCCTTAACCCACACCAGACGTACCGCAACCATTATAGCGACATCAGATTGCGATACCCTGGTTGCGACCAGCGAAAACTTTCGCAGTATTCTTGGTACACGTCCTGATATCGTTCAAAAATTAATAACCGATATGGCCAGGACTATTGTATCAAGCAACGAACGAATCATTGAGTTATCAAAAGACAAGCCAGAAAACTGATAAATCTGCCACCGCGTAACCGCTGCAGATAGCGTGTACGTCCTGCACTGCATCGGGTTCATCGGCGTTTAGCTAGCGGCGATGGTTTTCGCCGGCTTCGTGCCAAGCTGTTTTCTTTAACCCTCCCCAATACTAATAAAAAACAAGACCATAGCTATAGCAAAAATTATACTTGAGTAAAGTACTAAGATATATTATATATCATTTATCCAACTCTCTTTTTAATATAGTTAAGGAGGATAATATGTCAGGTGTCTATATCAATCGAGCCGATCCATTCCATCGGCGACCGGATGACAAAGGATATTGCGTGGGCTGGAAACTGCGTTATGGGTTTGAACGAGGACGTACAGACGAAGATATCACCTATGCCGAGGCCGAAAAAAAGGCCAAGGAAATGGCACAAAAGGAACCCAACAAGGTTTTCTGGCCGGAAATGATCATGGATCCCAAATTCCAGATGTAAACTTCACGCTCTAGATAACACCGCTGGGGTAAGGGATTTGCCCTTGCCCCCACCCACGCTTCGCCGAAATTAGCCAAACAACAACTTATCAATTTCATTTTCGGCTTCAGTCCAGTCATCCAGCTCATGTCCTGACGCAAACCCCCGTTTTTCTGCCTTGAGGTAAGCCGCGGTTGCAATCATTTTCCAGCGCTCTTCTGCTGTTACATTCATACCCGTTGAGGCAGTTGCCTCTTTTCCCGCCTTTTTCCTGGCGGCTTTCTTTTTTGTTGCTGTCTTCTTCTTTGCAACGGTTTTCTTTTTCGCTACCGATTTTTTGATAGGCGATTTTTTTGTAGGCGATTTCTTCGAAGACGTTTTCTTCACGCCCTTCTTTTTCACGACCTTCTTGTTACCCGACTTTTTCCTGGATACCGTCTTACTGGTTACCTTGGTTTTACCGGCCGTTTTTTTACTTGCTGGGGGCATGATTTTTTTCCTTAAAGTAAGCAGGTTAACAGGAGCCTATTCTCTTAATTTCTATACAAGAAAAATGCCAATGATTGAATGCAGCTTAACTCCATGAATAAACACAGTTAATTCAAAAAGCGAACATGTTAAATAAGCCACTGCATTGTTATTGCGCATGACGTGCACCAGGATTGCCTCCTTGGTTAGCACAGGTCATTTTTATATAGCACAAAATGTTTACTTCATTTTGACTCTAATAGAATTATTTACAAAATAGTACCCGGCTAACAGGGAAGACAAACCAGCCAAGCAAGGCCAATTGTAAAAAAAAACAATAGTGCACAGCTTTCAACCCTCTCGACAGCCCCCTCAAGAACTACATTCATGCTCGTGAAGCCAGTTCTACAAACGACATTTTTAATCTGGTTTTCAGAGCGTTACTCTGCCAAACCTCAGCAGTCACTTGACTCTTCTGTACAGGGCAACTATATTTAACCACATGGTTAAATATAAAGTCGACAGTCTGGACGCAACATTCTCAGCCCTGTCTGATCCGACCCGGCGTGCGATTTTGGCGCGCCTTGCCCAGGGTGAGGCCCAGGTCACGGAGCTGGCAGAACCCTTTGGAATGTCACTGCCCGCAATCTCCAAGCACCTGAAAGTACTGGAGCGGGCACAGTTAATCACCCGGCATAAGGACGGTCGCATCCATCGTTTTACCGTCAACCCCGGCCCGATCGATTCAGCAAAATCCTGGATCGAAACCTATCAACACTTCTGGGAGCAACAGCTGGATTCGTTGGCAGTCTACCTGGAAAAGACTACGCAAAAGGAGAAGCCAAATGCCCATCGCAGCCGCTACAACCGCAAGTGAAACACTGCAATTAAAACGTCATTACAAAGTCAGTCCGGAGCAGCTCTTTGCTGCATGGTCAGAACCTGCGGCACTTAACCAATGGTTCGGTCCACAATCACATAATTGCAAGGTTGAAAAGTTTGAGTTTGAAACCGGTGGTGTCTACCAGATCAGACTAATCCCAACGGGTGAAGTAGAAGATCCAGACTGCCATGGTGATACCAGCCAGGACTCAGTATGTGCCGGCCAATTTGTTGAAATCAATGCTCCACATCGCATTGTGATGACATTTAACTGGATTGAAAACGGTGCTGACATGGGTGACACCCTGCTCAGCATTGAATTTAATTCTGTAAATGATGGCACTGACCTGGTACTCACGCACGAAAAAATCCCCAGCGAAGAACTACGCGAAGCGCATAAAGGTGGTTGGCAAGGTAGCCTCGAGTGCCTGGAGGAGTTTATTACACGTGTCTAAATCATTAACTCGTGAGATGAACAAAACTCAGCAAAAGTCACACCAGCTGATATTTGATTTATAGACGTAGAGGGTAGAGAGCAGTATTTATGATAACTTTTTACGACTGTTCTCTCCCTCCAGTATTAATTTCCTGTATCGATTAACAACGGCTACGCGACAACAGCCTGGTATTGCATTTAGCCAAAGCTGTCACTCGTGATACTGGCATACCAGCCCCTGGCGTAACGTGCCTCCTGCTCGCGGAATTGTTTGTCGGCATCCTTCGGACTAACGCCACCGGAGCCCTGCACCTTATAAATACCTTTATCTTCAGCATACCGGTAAACCGCTGCAACCGAGATCCCATAGTCGGGACTGACCAGGCTATAACAGGTATTCACATAAGAAGGATCGGGCATAGTGGTGTTACCTAGAGCAGAAACGATGGCCGCTGCACAGACCTTGCCCTGGCTGTTCGCTGCGAAGCCAGACTTGGGCATGGCTCCTGCCAATGAGGCATCACCAATGACATGGATACCGGGATGGATAGTCGACTCAAAAGTGCGTTGATTAACCGGGCACCAACCCGAGCCATCGACCAATCCTGTAGCATGGGCAAAGGCGCCTGCCTTTTGCGGTGGGATGAAATTAATTACATCGGCTTTGTGCTCGTCACCCAGTTCGCTATAGAGACTCTTGCTGCCAACATCGACGCGAGTCACGCGGCCACCATTGGTTCCCCCAACCCATTCAATCATACCGGGATAGAGTTGTTCCCAACCCTGCATGAATAGTGGTTGTTTCGAGAACTTGGATTTAGCATCCAGGATCAGCAGCTTGGATCGAGGTTTGTTTTGTTTCAGGTAATGGGCAATCATACTCGCCCGTTCATAGGGTCCAGGCGGGCAACGAAATGGATTGGCTGGTGGTGCGATTATCACAACCCCGCCATCGGGCATGGCGGTCAGTTGTTTATGCAGCAACACTGTCTGCGCACCACCATTCCAGGCATGGGGAATTGCTTCGCTATCGGAGAGGCTCATACCGTCCACATCTTCCCAACGAAAATCGATTCCCGGTGAGACCACCAGTCGATCGTACTCAAGTGTCTTACCGTTATCTAACTTGACCTTTTTGCCGTCAGGATCAATTTCATTGGCGCTGGCATGGATGACCTTGACGCCGCGCTGTTCATGTTTCTGATAACCATGAGTAATACTATCCATATTCTGCAAGCCACCAAGCACAGCATTACTGAATGGACAGGTAATAAATCTTTGTTTGGGCTCGACCAGGGTAACTTGCAGTTGCGGATCAAAACGCTGTAAATACCTGGCACAGGTAGCCCCGCCAAAGCCACCACCAATGATAACAACCCGTGCCGATGCGCTGGCCTGCCTGGAACAGGCAGTGATGCCAAGAGGCGAGGTCAGTACTCCGGCGGCACTAAGGAGTTGTATGAACTGTCTGCGATTGAGTGTATGCATGATAGTACCTCCTATTTCAGACCGGCAAAATAGTCAGCAATGAGCTGAATTTCTTCATCGCTGTAGCCGGTGGCATGGCGGCCCATCACCGTCGAGTGACGTTCGCCAGAGCGAAATTCTGTTAATGCCTGTGAAATAAATGTGGCTGATTTGCCGTGGATACTGGGAATGGCGCCGGGACTTTTACCATCGGTGCCATGACAGGCAGCACAGGAATTACTGAGCATGGCGCCCTGACTAACCTCTGCCGCATGAATATTAACACTAAAAGGCAGAGTCGCGAACAGAGCAAAGACTAGAAAAAACGAATGGTTCATTTGTCACCTCCAATACAACCGATAAGATCGTGAGAAGAAAATGAAAGAGACGACTGAGGATCTAAGCTTAGACCAAGATTTGATAAATGAGAAGTTGGTTAAGATTGATAGATAACTTTATGTCTGATTTTATTCAGTACTATTCGATGTATAAACCCTGTCGTTTGTGCCAGTCGACAATGCTCTCATCGGGATAACGTTTAAAATGACGCTGACCTTTACCCGCTGGAACCTGAATCCATGGAGCCTTAAAATCCAGCATGATGTGCACCGTCTCGGGTGGTTCGGGTAATGGTGTCTGAATGGCCGAGGCATAAGGAAATATCCATTCCGCCCAACGCGGATCAGCTGCCCAGAGTGGGCTGCCACACTGGCGACAAAAATAACGACCGCCCGGACTCTGCTTGAGCTCGTCAGTATCGCTATCATGTTCCATGCCATGATGGAAACCAATATGCTCTTCACCAATGACTACGAGAGAATCTGCTTCTGCAATGATATTAATCCCGTATCCACCGCTGCCCGAGGTCTTGCGACAAAAAGAACAATAACAGCGCATATACGGAGTAGGTGCATGGGTCAGCGCTGTATAAGAAACGGTCTTACAATAACACTCCGCGTCCAGTTTCATCATATTTACAGACCTTGATAGATCAAGTGATGCTATATTTAACGATAATTCTACATCGATGCCAAGAGGACTGCGCTGGTAACTATTTCATTACTTCATGATAACGAAAACATGACACGAGATGATCATTGACCATTCCCACGGATTGCATCATGGCATAACAGATAGTTGATCCGACAAACGTAAAACCGTGTTGCTTGAGGGCCCTGGCCATGGCATCGGACTGGGGCGTGCTCGTCGGTAGCTGCTGCATACTTCTATATTTATGTATTATCGGCTCGCCACCGACAAAATCCCAGAGGAAGCTACTGAACTTACCGTGTTGCTCCCGGAAAGCCAGATAGGCACGCGCATTTTTGATCGCCGCCTCGATTTTTAATCGGTTACGGATAATACCCGGGTCTTTTAGCAAAGCATTGACCTTGCGTTTGTCGTAAGCCGCTAGTTTCACTGGATCAAAGCGATCAAACACCTTGCGGTAATGGGCACGCTTGCGCAGCACCGTGATCCAGCTCAACCCAGCCTGTGCGCCTTCCAGGATCAACTTTTCAAATAATTTACGCTCACTATAGACCGGCACCCCCCACTCGCTATCGTGATACTTTACATAAAGTGGATCATCACCACACCAATTGCAGCGTTTTTTGTTATCTGACTGTTTCATAACTAAACTAAGTAACTCTCATAATCTAAACATATTAAGAATTATATTTGTCTTTATATTATTTACCCTGGTTTATTACGCTCTCTTTGCCGCTGTTCAACATAGGCCTCGATAGCGCGTAGCTGCTGATTACCCGCCGTCATGCTTAGCATTCCTTTTAGTAATGCATAGTGCGGCGATGCCTTGAGTGCTTCGAAGCTGTTATAGCGGGTTTCCTTACCGTTAATTGTGATTTTTGGATCGTCCAGAAAAGCATCCACTTTTTGTTTAATTTTCTCATCTATAACAGGTTCACCTGACGCTGATCCTGATTGCACCGCCTGCTCGTCCTTGTGCCAGTGGTAGATGTCCATCCCGGTTTTAAAGGTCACCAACAACAATAGACCCAGCAGTGGTTCATTCAGCGCCCCCAACGCAAATCCAGAAGCAATAATCGTAATATGCAAAATGATGATCCGACGATAAGGCGCAACCGTGAGTTGCCTGATGCCATCGCTCCCGAGGCCACGTTCACTAACATCCCGCACCCAGTCGAGCAAATGGTAGGCAAACAAGCCCAGTAATGGCCAGAACAAATGGCGGGCTTCGACAAGCGGTAAAATAATTTCCGGAATATCCATATTGGCCAGCCCAGGTGGCAAGCCCTCTCCAAACAGGTGTATCACGAACTTGCCGTGCCCATAACAAAACATGCCATAATGGAAAGCGAAAAACGGCACCAGGAAAATGGGCATGGCCAATTCAACAGCATGGGCATAGGGCCGCACCAGCATGCGTAAAATCATGAAGCCGCCAATGATGAGATTCTCGAGCCAGTACAGGAAAATCAGATCAAAGCTTTTCCAGCCCCACTGGAAGACACCATAGACAGGAATGGTGTTTAATAACACCAGTAAAGCTAGAAAAACAGGTTTGGAAAATCTCAGCTGCATCTTAATCTCCAGTATTCAGGTTATCGCCTGAAACACCCATTTTCTTTAGTACACTAGTTTAAAATTAAAAATAGCATACCAGGCAAGTCTTTTGCCTAAATTATCGAGTGATTTAACCAGCAATCACCTGGCAAGCATACACTGATCGGAATTTATTGTTTATATATTAGTTCTAAGTGAATTATCATATATTGAGTCAGACAAACAGGATTAAGATAAAAATTTAATCCGTAACATAAGGAACATGTGCTTTGAAATTAATTTATGACCTTGCAAAGAGTCTCTTCTCCCGCCTTGCTGTGCTTTTACTCGTGGCCTCGGCATTAATCCTGATAGAAGCAAACAATCAAAACCAGACTGCCATCACAAAAACTGAGACCCGCATTAACAATGCCATCAATAAAATTGACAAGCAAATTAATATAAAAAGAACAGCTCTTAACAACAAGACTAAACGTCAAAAGACCTTAAAAGAACAAATTGCACAAAAAACCAGCGCTATTGAAAAGTACAACGACAGCCTGGAGAAAAGTAGAAATGCGAAATTAAAAGATAAATTACCGCCATGGAAAGTCGTCGGCTACCTCGACAAAATAGTTAAACTGAATGTTGAGCGGGCGCCGTTGTTAATCGAGTATTCACAGGTGATGTTCAGCATCGTTGACATAAATAAATACATCGCCAACAAGACACTAAAAAAGACAGAACTTAATAACAAACTAATCATCACCCAAACTAGCAACATGCTCGACTTTATTTTACAACAGGACTCACCAACTGATTTGCTTACCGGGAGCGATTGGACCATTTTGTTAATACTGTTCTATGGCATGTTTTTCGGACCATTAACGATAAAAGCATTCAATTATTATCTATTTGCACCGTTAGCCAAAAAGACCACTCCAATCACCATCAACCCTGATAGCCAAAATCAGGATGAAATGATTCACTACGATGCTCCCCAAAAAGAATTCAAATTACAGGTTGATCAGGCATCCAGCCTGGTGGTTAAGCCTGGCTGGTATAGCCTCAATACAGAAGGCTTAACCAGAACTCGCTTTTTCTGGGACAGCGCAAACCCTTTTGCTTGTTATGCAATGGGGCTGGTCAATATGACCGAGTTTGAATCTGATCATGACCAGAGCAGAGAAATCACACTCGCTTCGGATGAGGATCCAAACCAGGATATTCAGCCTGTTCACTTAAATAATCATCCAGGATATGTTGTCAGGCATGGCCATGTGGTTGCCACCTCTGGCAATGATCTAGTCATGAAAAAGAAATGGCAGTTCTGGGACTGGAAGAGCTGGCTATTTGGAAACATCCGCTATGTCTACTTCACGGGCACAGGTAAGATCTACATCAGTGGTCATGGCAAAGTCTCAACAAATGACACGACAGCAAATAGCCGGATTAAAGAGCGGCATGTGATTGGGTTTGACACAAGAACCCCATTCAAGATGTTAAGGACCGAGACATTTGCCAATTACTGGCTTAATAACAAACCCCTCTATGATATTCACTTC
>JASFLV010000044.1:0-12528 GCA_050117915.1 Thioalkalispiraceae bacterium
TGGAATGTGTAACGGTTCACGCGCCAGTTGCTGGTTAACTGTGTGCAAAAATTCTTCAATCGCAACCGGTGATGGCAAACTGCCATAAAGACCAATTGCAGGTTGATCGTGGCCAAACTGGCCCTCCACGGCAATACCCAGCCGTTCAGCAAGTTGAGCATTGTTGCCCAGCAGTGGGTGTGCATCGAGTGGCAAGTGGTAGGCAAGTAAACTGATGTCAGCATCCAGCAAGGCCTGAATGCGACGCCTTTTGATTCCGACAATCCGCGCATCCTCGCCTTTCCAGAAATAGCCATGGTGAACCAGGATGGCATCGGCATTCTGTTCTGCCGCAGCTGCAATCAATGCCTGGCAGGCAGTCACACCACTCACGATGGTTCTGACCTGTTCGCCTCCCTGGACCTGTAGACCATTGGGACAATAATCCCGGAAACGTTCAACTTCCAGGAGATCATCACAATGGCTTACCAACTCATTTAAATTGACCATGCGTTCACCGTCTTCATCGGTTATCCTAAGGATTCGCTGTTAATCATGACTAAAGTAACATAATGCATATCAGAAAAAACATCGCCTTCATTTTCCAATTTGCCACCATCGGTCTGGCGCTCGCTTTTGTCCTGGTCTATCTCTACCCAGAGCTACTTGGCCGCCAGCCACAAACAGTAGAACTACAACAGAGTGATACTGAAATCCAACGGCTCGCTCCTGATCAGGGTGTGGTTTCCTATGCCGGAGCCGTGAATATCGCCGCCCCTGCAGTCGTCAATGTGTACGCAACGAAACTGGTCACTGAACGTCAATCGCCATTTTTTGATGATCCCCTGTTTCGCCACTTCTTTGGTGACGGTGATCGCTCTCCCCGGCAACGTCGCGAACCAAGCCTGGGTTCGGGGGTCATTCTCAGTGAAGAGGGGTACGTATTAACCAATAATCACGTGATTTCTGATGCGGCCGAGATTGCGGTTGCACTCAATGATGGTCGGACTACCTCGGCGAAAATATTTGGCGCAGACCCGGACTCAGACCTGGCGGTACTAAAGATTGAACTGGATGATTTACCTGTGGTCACACTGGGACGCTCCGATAACCTTCAAGTTGGCGATGTGGTATTAGCCATTGGCAACCCGTTCGGCGTTGGACAAACCGTAACCTCTGGTATTGTCAGTGGTCTTGGACGCAGTAGCCTCGGTATCAATACCTTTGAAAACTTTATCCAAACCGACGCGGCGATCAATCCCGGTAATTCAGGTGGCGCCCTGATCAATGCAAAAGGTGAACTGATCGGAATCAATACCGCGATTTATAGTCAAAGCGGTGGCTCACATGGCATCGGTTTTGCGATCCCCATTAACCTTGCCAAAAATGTTCTGACCCAGCTAATAGAAAATGGCCGAGTGATCCGTGGTTGGCTAGGTATCCGAATTCAGGACATCACGCCAAAGCTGGCGACTGCTTTCGAACTGGACTCCACGGATGGCGTAGTCATCACCAACATTGTTGTCAACGGTCCGGCTGACAAGGCAGGACTGGATCGGGGTGATATTATTACCCACATCAATGGCACCAAAGTAAGAGATTTTCGCGAGACGCTGAATAAGATCAGCATGAATAAACCGGGTACCGAAGTTAAACTCACTATCATTCGGGAAGGCAAACAGTTCGAGAAAACTGCAAGCATCGGCGAACGACCCACAAGCAATTAGAATTTTAGGTTGAGCCGGTCAGCGGTCAATAGCAAATGATCTTTTTCATACCCTAAACTAAAGCTGTGTTCAGCGCCTCCAGAAAGGCCTGATTTTCCTCGGGTGTTCCGACCGTGACACGTAAACAGTTTGATAAGCTGTCCGAAGCCCTGGAAAGATTCTTAATCAGGATTTTTTGTTGCTTGAGTGATTCAAACACCTCACCCGCTGGCTTCTGTTTTGTCCTGAATAATATAAAATTCGCCTGACTGGGAAATACTTCAATACCTGCAACTCCCTGCATTGATGATAATAACGTTTCCCGGTCCTGCTTTATCTGGCTGGTCTGCTTATTTAGCTCAGCAACATGGTCAAGAGCAAAACTCGCACTGACTTGTGTCAGAACGTTGATGTTATATGGCAATCGTACTTTATCGAACTCGTTAATTAATTTTTTATGTCCTGCCATATACCCTAAGCGCAAACCAGCCAGGCCCATTTTTGATACGGTGCGCATTACCAGCAAGTTATCATATTTTGATAATTTTTCAGCATATGTTTTATCTGCAAATGCATAATAAGCTTCGTCAATGACGACCAATGCGTCTGTAGATTTGATGATGTTATCAATGACTTCTTCCTGAAAAAGATTGCCAGTGGGATTATTTGGGTAGGCAAGAAATATGACCGCAGTTTGATGTTTTTTAATTACATCAAATATTGCATTTTCATCAAGGCTAAAATCGTCCTTCAATGGCACCCCTACATAGGACATACCCAGAAAAGTAGCAATCATCTTGTACATAACGAAGCTTGGTTCTACTGAGAGCACCGTTCGGTCCGGACCACTGACAGCCATCATAATCATCTGGATCAACTCATCAGAGCCATTGCCCAGAATGATTTCCGATTCAGCTGGCACATTTAGTGATGATTGAATGCGTGACTTTAATCCTGATGCTGCAGGGTCTGGATAACGATTTAATTCTGCATTGCGTAAGACGGCTAACCATTCATCAGTCAATTCATCTGGCCAACGATAGGGATTCTCCATTGCATCAAGTTTGATATAACCTGATGCATCCGGTACATGGTAGGCAGACAATGTCTGTATCTCGGGACGGATCCAGTTTTTCATGAGTATTGTCGTACTACGATTGTTTAATTCTATATTCCGCTGAACGTGCGTGGGCCGTAAGCCCTTCTCCATGCGCCAGTGTAGAGGCCGTCTTACCCAACTCAGAAGCACCATCAGCAGAACACATAATTAAGCTGGAGCGTTTCTGAAAATCATAAACACCCAAGGGTGAACTAAAACGTGCCGTACGTGAAGTCGGTAATACATGGTTAGGACCCGCACAATAGTCACCAATCGCTTCTGCCGTATAGCGTCCCATGAAAATTGCACCGGCATGTTTTACCTTTTTTGCCCAGTCCTGTGGATCCTCCATGGATAATTCCAGGTGCTCAGGGGCAATATAATTAACGACATCAATGGCTTCATCTAGATCTTTCACTTTTATAAAAGCACCACGTGCATTTAATGAAGAAGTTATTATTTCTGCCCGCGACATGGAGGTCACCAGCTTTTCCATGCTTTGATTAACCTTGTTCAGGAATGCCTCATCCTGTGAAATCAGGATAGACTGTGCATCCTCATCATGTTCTGCCTGAGAAAACAGATCCATGGCAATCCAGTCTGGATCGGTTGCGCCATCACAGACCACGGCTATCTCAGAGGGGCCGGCAATCATATCAATCCCCACCTTACCGAAAACCATCGACTTGGCAGTCGCCACAAAGATATTACCGGGGCCAACGATTTTGTCGACGGCCGGGATTGTTTCGGTACCGTAAGCGAGTGCGGCCACCGCCTGTGCACCACCGACAGCAAACACGGCATCCACACCGGCAATTTTCGCTGCGGCCAACACCAGATCATTGACTACCCCATCAGGGGTTGGTACCACCATGATCACTTCAGCAACACCCGCAACCTTGGCAGGGATCGCATTCATGATCACCGATGAAGGATATGCGGCTTTACCACCAGGGACATACAGCCCTACCCGGTCCAGTGGCGTCACCTGTTGGCCCAGGAGAGTGCCGTCATCTTCCTGGTAGGACCAACTGTCTGATTTTTGTTTTTCGTGATAACGGCGTACCCGTTCAGCGGCTTCCTGCAATGCCTGATAAGTTTTCTGATCTATCTTGCTTACAGCAGCATCCAGCTCGGTCTGCCTGATGGTTAGTTCCTTCATCGAACTGGCATTCATCCTGTCGAACTGGTTGGTAAAATCTATAACTGCCTTGTCACCCTCAGAACGAACCCGCGCAATGATGTCACGTACAATATTGTTAACCTTGTCATCGGAAACACTTTCCCAGGCGAGTAACTCATCCAGTTCGACCCAGAAGTTTTTACTACTCGATGCCAGTCGCTGTATCTTTAATTCGGGCATAATCACTCAACCGCTGCCGCTATGTTATCGATCAAAGCCTGTATTTTCTGGTGTTTCATTTTCATTGAAGCCTTATTGATAATGAGTCGGGAACTGATATCACAGATATGCTCCAAAGGCTCAAGCCCATTGGCCTTTAAGGTATTACCTGTATCTACCAGATCAACAATATAATCTGCCAGTTTAACGATAGGGGCCAGTTCCATCGAACCATACAGTTTGATGATCTCCACCTGTTTGCCCTGGCTGGCGTAATAATGGCGGGCACAATTAATAAACTTGGTCGCAATACGCAAACGCCCTGCAGGGGCCGGTTGCCCCTTAATACCCGCAACCATCAATTTACATTGCGCGATCTTCAAATCAACTGGTTCATATAAACCTTCACCACCGTGTTCCATCAACACGTCCTTGCCTGCTACACCAACATCAGCAGCACCGTATTGCACATAGGTAGGCACATCCGTCGCACGAATAATCACGAGTTTGACATTTTCCTGGTTAGTATCAAGAATCAGTTTGCGACTCGTTTCGGGATCGTCGACTGGCTCAATACCGGCTTGCTTCAGAAGCGGTAACGTTTCCTTGTAGATACGCCCCTTTGATAAGGCGATAGTTAACTTTTCACTCATAACCAAATACTTTTCTTAAGAAGGTACTCTTCGTATTGTTGCACCCAGTTGTTGCAGTTTTTCTTCAATACACTCATAGCCACGGTCGATATGGTAAATACGATCCACCACGGTATCTCCTTCTGCAACTAAGCCGGCTAATACCAGGCTGGCCGATGCACGTAAATCCGTGGCCATCACCGGCGCAGACGTCAAACGTTCGACCCCGGTACAGACGACGGTATTACCACTTAATGCTAAATCCGCACCCATTCGCTGTAACTCCTGAATATGCATAAAACGGTTCTCGAAGACCGTCTCCGTAATGGTCCCGGAACCTTCTGCAATAGAATTCATTGCACAAAACTGGGCCTGCATATCTGTCGGAAAAGCCGGATAGGGTGAAGTACGAATATCCACTGCCTTGGGTTTTTTACCGTGCATATCTAATTTAATCCAGTCGTCACCTGTCTGGATATCTGCACCAGCTTCTTCCAGTTTGGAAATAATTGCGTCGCAATGGGGAGGATAGGTATCTTTGAGTTTGACAGCACCACCCGTAATCGCCGCAGCAACCAGATAGGTCCCTGTCTCAATCCGATCCGGTAACACGGTATACTCCGCACCATGCAGATTTTCCACGCCCTCGATAGTAATTTTATCACTTCCGGCACCTTCAATTTTGGCACCCATGGCGATTAAACAATTTGCCAGATCAACAACTTCCGGTTCACGTGCAGCATTCTCGATAACCGTTACACCATCGGCCAGGGTCGCCGCCATCATCAGGTTTTCGGTACCGGTGACTGTGACCATATCCATAACAATCTTGGCACCCTTGAGGCGCTTTGCTTTGGCCCTGATATAGCCTTGCTCAACACTGATATCTGCGCCCATCAATTCAAGACCATGGATATGCAAATTGACCGGACGTGAACCAATCGCACAACCGCCAGGCAATGAAACCTCAGCTTCACCGAAATGGGCGAGCAGTGGGCCGAGTACCAGGATCGAAGCACGCATGGTCTTCACCAATTCGTATGGCGCCGAGAAATTTTTGATCGTTGAGCTATCCACCTCAACTTCCATCTTCTCACCCATGGTAATCGATACCCCCATACGACCAAGCAGTTCCATGGTCGTAGTAATATCGTGTAGGTGCGGAATATTACGGATCGTCACCGGCTCCTTGGATAGCAAGGTAGCAACGATGATCGGCAGAGCGGCGTTTTTTGCTCCGGACACACGAATTTCACCTTGTAACTGTTTACCACCGGTTATAATTAATCGGTCCATAGTCTATGAATACCTGAATATATGTAAAGAACGAACGTTAGTTATGAAACACGTAATTTGCTGGCCTTTTCCCACTCTTCAGGGGTATAGGTCTTGATCGTCAAGGCATGCAATTCGCCACTGGTAATTTTGTCATTGACAGTTGCATATACCATTTGCTGTTTTTTGACCAGAGACTTGTCTGCAAATATGTCTCCAACCACCGTTGCATCAAAATGACTACCGTCGCCTGTCACGCTGACTTCGCAACCGGGCAAGCCGGCTTCAATCAATTGTTTTACCTGATCTGGATCCATATTGGTTTTCCTGTAAATTAAAGCTGTTCGTAAAAAATGCCGCCCATTTTAACCTGCAACGGGCAACAAAGCGATGCTCTGACCCCGAACCCGGGTCAGGAAACGGGTAAAACCTCGGGATCTGGCCTAGTGGATAATGGGTAAAACACTGTGTAGTTCACAGACCCTGGCGATGGACATCAGCTGTTTCGGTAATTGTTCAAAGCGTAAATTAACATTTTGGCGACGCGTGAGACGTAACCATTCCAGCAGCAGGGCTAAACCGGCACTGTCAGCACGGGTAATCCCGGATAAATCAATAACGATCTCCCCTTCCATCCTGGCAACAAGCGGGGCTGACTCACGAGCCACCTGCGGTACGTTTTTCATCGTTAACTCACCGGCCAGGCTATAATGTTGTTTATCGATTTTTTCCAGTCGTGGATTATTCATAGCTTGCTTCTTCTATCTCAGGCTTTGATTATTTGCTATCCGTGCTTTCCTGTTGGTTGTCCCTGTTTTCCATAAAGCTGGAAACGAACTGGGCAATCAGTTTCTCCAGAACCAGTGAACCTTGTGTCAATTTAATGGATGAGCCCTGGGCTAAATGCTGGGGTTTGCATTCGAGCCCGTCCAGGTCAGGCTTACGTCCTTCCAGTTCGGCCTGAAGTTTTTCTTCTTCGCAAGGATCGGCCGCGGAACCAGGTAACAAACCGACATATTTCTCACCGAGCAGACCGGCGGTATAAATATTGGCTGAAGTCCCAGCGGGCAGTTTGTCGTATTGTTCTTCAATCCTC
The DNA here is from genome assembly GCA_050117915.1 of Thioalkalispiraceae bacterium. Lineage (GTDB taxonomy): Bacteria > Pseudomonadota > Gammaproteobacteria > UBA6429 > Thiohalophilaceae > SZUA-24. The sequence continues at coordinate 7,130 of JASFLV010000044.1, forward strand.
ATGGTCACGACTGCCTGAAAAGTCTTCTCATCAAAGGCGATATCCGTAACCCGGCCAAGCGTGACCCCCGCCATGGTCACGGGTGAACGCACCTTTAACCCACTGGCATCTTCAAAACGTGCTTCGATTTCATAGCCTTCATCATTAGAGTATGTACTGAGGTTACTAACCTGCATGGCTAACATAAACAGGGCTGCGAATCCGGCGACTACAAATAATCCTACCCATAATTCCACAGTGCGTGAATTCATCATAATCAGGTTTCTCCAAACATTAAGGCTGTCAAAATAAAATCCAGTCCCAGGACAGCTAACGCTGAGTGTACAACCGTCCTGGTTGTTGCTCGACTTACTCCTTCAGAAGTCGGCACCGTATCATAACCTTCGAATACCGCAATCCAGGTACAGACGATACCGAATACAATGCTTTTGATGACACCATTCAAAATGTCATCTTCATATTCAACATTGGCCTGCATTTGTGACCAGTAGGCGCCTTCATCAACACCCAATAAACCAACACCGACAAAATAACCACCCAGCACACCCACCGCACTGAATATGGCAGCCAGTAATGGCATGGCAATAAAGCCGGCCAGGAAGCGGGGAGCCAGTACCCGACGCACAGGATCGACTGCCATCATTTCCATTGCGGACAATTGTTCTGTCGCTTTCATTAAACCAATTTCTGCCGTCAGGGCAGAACCGGCACGGCCAGCAAACAACAGTGCTGTTACAACTGGACCAAGTTCACGCACCAGTGACAGGGCAACAACCACCCCCAGCGATTCCTCCGCGCCAAACTTAACCAGGGTGTTATAGCCTTGCAGTCCCAACACCATCCCCACAAACAGGCCAGAGACAAAAATGATCACCAGCGACAGAACGCCAACTGAATAAACCTGTTTAACAAGTAAACCAAACCTGGGTAGCAGCGCAGGAATTCCGCTCAGAATATTGACCAACAGGATATTGCCACGACCAAGACGTTGAAAAAAACTCAGACCAGTTTGGCCTAACCTGCGAATAGCCTCCAGATTCATGAACCCGCACCTCGCGACTGGCCAGCATCAAGCAGATCCGTCATATAGTCTTCTGCCTGATAATGAAATGGCACCGGACCATCTGATAGTCCCTTGAGAAACTGCTGTGCCCACTCTGAAGAGGAGTTACCCAATTCTTCAGTTGTACCCTGACCAACAACTTTGCCGTCAGAAAGCAGGTAAATATAATCTGCGATACTGGAGGTTTCGGCGATGTCATGGGAAACGATAATACTGGTCAAACCCAGGGCATCATTTAATTCCCGAATCAATTTAACCAGCACTCCCATGGAGATAGGATCCTGACCAGTAAACGGTTCGTCATACATCATGATCATTGGGTCCAGTGCGATCGCCCGGGCCAGGGCAACACGTCTTGACATCCCCCCGGACAATTCACTGGGCATCAGTTCACGCGCCCCACGCAGGCCAACGGCATGTAATTTCATGAGTACCAGGTCACGAATCATTTCTTCTGATAATTCTGTATGCTCCCGTAACGGAAAGGCAACGTTATCGAAGACATTCATATCAGTAAGTAGCGCGCCGTTTTGAAATAACATCCCCATACGTTTTCGCAAACGATAAAGCCCGCCATGTCTTAATCGTGCTACATGCTCACCGTCCACATGTACCGTACCGGAAGATGGCTGTAATTGACCACCGATAAGACGTAACATGGTGGTCTTGCCTGTACCACTGGGTCCCATAATCGCGGTAATCTTGCCCCGCTGGATATCCAGGTCGACACCGTCAAAGATCATACGTTTGCCCCTGGCAAAATGTAGATCACGTACTTTTACTACAATGTCGGTAGCATCGCTCATCGCCAATCCATTTTGTTTTTATAATAAGTCAAGAATAATACCTGCGTTTTCCAAAAGTTGCATGGATGGTGGCTGGCCATCAACGATGAGCACCATATGACGCTCGGGGCCACCTACACTGATAATGTGCTCAAGAATGCTACGTAACCTCTTCGGCTCAACTTCTCCGCTGATCCGGGTAACACTCACTGACCCCAGTTCAAGATCCTGTTTACATTCATTATCAGCATGCCAGCAGATACTATAATCAACGTCAGCAAACTTTTCCTGCAACCATGGTAACAGGTGCGCACGCTGATCTGGAACAATATCAAAACAAAGCGGATAACTGGCGGCCAACTCTTTATATATAGCAAGTTCGGAGTGACTCACTGCAGATTTAAGCGGGATCAACACTGCCAGGAGCCGTCCACTCACAGCCTTTATTCCCTCTTGTGCCTGTTGGTATTCGTCCTGGTTAGCACCCTGCTCCGGCCATTGACCAATCATTTTTAATGACTCATCGCTCTCCTCAAGCCATTCTGCATAGGTATCATGCTCGCTACACCAGTAGCTGGCAGGCACCATGACAACCTGGTATTCATTTCCGTAATAGCCTATCTGCCATTCTTCAGGTAGATCTTCGGGGTAAAACTCGGCTCCCCAGTCATCATGTTGCCAGCCGCAGGCACCTATCAAAACTAAATGATCACTCAAAATACAAACCCTTCTCGCTGTATTAACTGGACTGATTATACCTTTGTTTGCCACAATGCGCCCAGCACCTTCCCCTGCAAACATGCCGCAGTCCCAGGAGAATACAGGAGAATAATTGCTTTTGCTGAATCTTGGCTGAACAGCAAACTAAACTAAGGGTTCATAAACCATGGGTGATGTAGTACGCTTCAAAAAACCCAAATTGAAAGAAAAACATAAGGGCAAGACGTTATGTCGTAGTGGCTTCCATAAGTGGGAAGTCGATAAGAGCAAACCTTTTGCGGTCAAACAGGGAAAGCTGCTAACTGTCTATAAGTGTAAACGCTGTGGCGCAATTAAAACCACTGAAGAATAACCATGAAACTGACAAACCACCTTAAAAACCTGATTCTCGTTTTCTGTTTATTCGCTGGTTCATGCGCAACGGTTACGGCCCCGGATGAAAGAGACCCATGGGAATCGTTTAATCGCTCGATCTATAATTTTAATGACGCATTCGACAAAGCCATCGCTCGCCCGGTTGCTGAAGCCTACCAGGTCGTATTGCCAGATTTCATCGAAACCGGAATATCGAATTTCTTCAGTAATATTGGTGATGTCGTTGTCATCGTCAATGACTTGTTTCAGTTCAAATTTGAACAGGCTGGCTCGGACTTTTCACGATTACTGATGAACACGACCTTTGGCTTGCTTGGCTTTATAGATGTTGCCAGTCATATGGAATTACCAAAACATAATGAAGACTTTGGACAAACTCTGGCAACCTGGGGGGTTGGAGACGGAGCCTATCTGGTATTACCGTTTCTCGGACCCAGTACAGTTCGTGATACGACGGGTTTAGCAGTCGATCTCAGTTATCTGGATCCAGTCATCTATACTGAAGATGATGAAGTACGCTGGGGACTGATTGCACTTCGAGCTATTGATAAACGTGCTAACTTGCTTGAGGCTACCCGTATCATGGAAAAATCAGGCATTGATCCTTATGTGTTTATGCGCAATGCCTATTTCCAGATACGTGAAAATCAGATCTATGATGGTAAACCACCTACCCCGGCTATCGATATTAAAGGCCCAACTGAAGATGATCTCCGCTTAGAAGAAGAACTGGAAAAAGAACTCATGTTGGATTCAGCAAAATAACTCTGCCTGTAATATAGCAACAGAGTTTAATCATCATGGAACTAGTTAAATACATCTCGGCTATTATCGGTGGCTTTATTGTATTGGTCTGGGGTGCAGATCGTTTTGTGTATGGGGCCTCAGGTACTGCGCGTAACCTCGGAATCTCCTCACTTGTAATTGGTTTGACGATTGTCGGCTTCGGTACCTCCGCCCCTGAAATTCTTGTCTCAGCAACGGCTGCTATCAATGGTAATCCAGGAATTGCCGTTGGTAACGCCCTGGGATCGAACATTGCAAACATCGGTCTGGTGTTGGGCACAACTGCACTGATTATACCGCTGTTAGTTGGTTCCAAGACACTCAAGCGAGAATTCCCCATTATGTTAGCCATGATGGGGATAGCGCTTTTTCTTCTACTTGATTATGAGCTGAGTCGTTACGATGGCATTATACTTGTTTCCGGTATGGTCGCCTTTACTGTCTGGTTGATCCGCCTGACAAAAATCAAAAAAGGTTATGAACCGCTGACCCATGAGTATGATCAGGAGATTCCCCGGATTACACTCAAAGCATCATTAATCTGGACTGGTCTCGGCCTTATACTGTTACTAGTGAGTTCCCAGGTTCTGGTTTACGGCGCAGTGAACCTGGCAAAATACTACGGGGTCAGTGATCTGATTATCGGACTCACGATTATTGCCATTGGTACCAGTCTGCCAGAGCTGGCTACCTCGATTATGAGCGCCATCAAAAATGAACCGGATATTGCAATAGGTAATATTCTGGGTTCGAATATGTTCAATCTACTGGTTGTGCTGGGCATACCAGCGATTATTACACCTATCTCTCTGGAAAAATATGTCATCACCAGGGATTATGCCGTCATGCTGGGACTGAGTATTTTGTTATTCCTGTTTGCATATGGTTTTAAAGGACAGGGCCGGGTAAACCGGTTAGAGGGCGCGGGTCTGCTGACTGGCTATATTGCCTATCTTGCATATCTTTATATAAACACTATTCATCCCTAAAAATACAGGCGTAGCCGAACTATGCTTAAACATCAGATACAAACATGACAAGAGAACAGATGGACAAGAACCGGGTTGCCAAGCTGGCCAGGGCTGTTATAGAAACCGAGGCCCAGGCCGTTGAGAAACTTCTGGAACGCATCGGTGACACTTTCACCAATGCTGTCGATGCAATGTTGCATTGCCGTGGTCGTGTCGTGGTACTCGGGATGGGTAAGTCAGGCCATATTGGCAACAAGATCGCTGCCACCCTCGCCAGTACCGGCACCCCTGCCTTTTTTGTTCATCCTGGAGAAGCCAGTCACGGCGATTTGGGCATGATTACCTCCCAGGATGTGGTACTTGCCCTGTCTAACTCCGGCGAAACTGATGAAATTCTTACCATCTTACCATTGATCAAGCGACTCAATGCCCCGCTGATTGCGATGACCGGTAATCCGCAATCACGCCTCGCCAAAGAGTCGGACTTTCACCTGGATATCAGTGTTGAAAAAGAGGCCTGTCCATTGGGCCTGGCGCCAACCTCCAGTACCACTGCTACCCTGGTTATGGGGGATGCACTGGCAATCGCACTATTAGAGTCTCGGGGCTTTACCGAAGATGACTTCGCCCGTTCTCACCCTGGTGGACGCCTGGGTAAACGCTTATTGTTACACGTCGAAGATATTATGCACTCCGGAG
>JASFLV010000045.1:0-12475 GCA_050117915.1 Thioalkalispiraceae bacterium
AGTCTTTCGCAGAAGGTCCATCAACAGTCTTTTGTGTTGCAGTTGCCGCGTGCACAGTCGTCATCAAACCACGTTTGATGCCCCAGTTATCATTCAGCACCTTGGCAACCGGTGCCAGACAGTTTGTGGTACACGAGGCAGCAGAAACGATCGCCTGACCGGCATACGTTTCGTGGTTAACACCATAAACAAACATTGGCGTACCGTCTTTTGAAGGCGCAGACATCACAACTTTCTTGGCACCTGCATCGATGTGCTTTTGACAGCCTTCTTCAGTCAGGAAGAAACCAGTTGAATCGATTACGATATCCGCACCGACATCGCCCCACTTCAGGTTAGCTGGGTCACGTTCTGCTGTGAGACGAATTTTCTTGCCATCTACAATCATGGCACCGTCGCCAGCTTCAACTGTACCAGCGAAACGACCGTGTACTGAATCATACTTCAGCATGTAGGCAAGATATTCTGCATCCAGCAGGTCGTTGATACCTACGATTTCAATGTCATTGAATTCGTTATAAACGGCACGGAAGACCATACGACCGATGCGGCCGAAACCATTAATACCGACTTTAATAGCCATCTGATAGTTCTCCTAAATTATTTTATTAATCAAAAAATCTTACAAAACCCAAAATTTTACAATATGGACTCAACGGTCTTCACAACGTTTTCAACGGTGAAACCAAATTCTTTAAACAGTTCGCCAGCCGGTGCTGATTCGCCGAAGCGGTTAATACCAACCACTGCATCTGCATACTTGTACCAGCTATCTTCAACCGCAGCTTCAACCACAACGGTAGGTGCATCCGCCAGGACAGATTCCTGATAGGCATCGTCCTGTGCTTCAAAAGCATCTACCGATGGCATAGACACAACGCGAACCTTCTTGTCGTTCATCGCTTCAGCGGCGCCTACAGCAAGCGCCACTTCAGAACCTGTCGCGATAATCACGGCATCCGGGGTACCATCACAATCTTTCAAAATGTAACCACCCTTTTCGATATTTGCGATCTGCGCATCGGTACGTTGCTGATGAGGTAATCCCTGACGAGAGAAGATCAGACAGGTTGGACCATTTTTACGTTCAATCGCTTTGGCCCAGGCAACGGCTGATTCGACTGCATCACATGGGCGCCATACTGACATACCCGGAATCATGCGTAGAGTGGGAATCTGTTCGACTGGTTGGTGAGTTGGACCATCTTCTCCCAGACCAATGGAGTCATGGGTATAAACAAAGATACTCTGAATTTTCATCAATGCCGACATACGAATTGCGTTACGTGCATATTCAGAAAACATCAGGAAGGTCGCACCAAAGGGAATCAGTCCGCCATGCAGAGCAATACCGTTCATGATTGCGGACATACCGAATTCGCGTACGCCGTAGCGAACATAGTTTGCGACTTCATTATTGTCCATTGGCTTGTAGCCCGACCATTCGGTCAGGTTTGAACAACCCAGATCGGCTGAACCACCGAATAGCTCAGTCGCAATCGGTGAATAGGCTTCAATACATTCCAATGAGGCTTTACGCGTCGCCGGGCTATCCGCCTTGGCATTCACACTGGCAATATAATCAGCTGATTTCTTCGCCCAGTCTTTGGGTAACTCGCCTTTCATACGGCGTTCAAATTCAGCTGCCAACTCAGGATAGTCTTTCTTGTAAGCCTCAAACTTTTCGTTCCAGGCTTGCTCGGCATCGGCGCCTTTTTCCTTCGCATCCCAACCATGATAAATCTCATGTGGAACTTCAAATGGACCATGATCCCAGCCAAGTGCGGCTTTCGTGAGATTAATTTCTTCGTCACCCAGCGGTGCGCCGTGACAGGCGTGACTGCCTGCCTTATTTGGAGAGCCAAAACCAATCGTGGTTTTACAGCAGATCATCGTTGGCTTGTCAGTCATGGCCCTGGCCAGGTCAATAGCTTTCTTGATCGCATCGGGATCGTGACCGTCGACATCAGGGATAACATGCCAGCCATAGGCTTCGAATCGAGCCGGGGTATTATCAGTAAACCAGCCTTCAACGTGACCATCGATAGAGATACCGTTGTCATCCCAGAACGCAATCAACTTACCCAGTCCCAGCGTGCCAGCCAGAGAACAGGATTCATGTGAAATACCTTCCATCAAACAACCATCACCCAGGAACACATAAGTATGGTGGTCGACAATATTGTGGCCTTTCTGATTAAACTGGCCAGCCAACGCCTTCTCGGCGATCGCCATACCCACGGCATTGGTGATGCCCTGACCTAATGGACCAGTCGTTGTCTCGACACCGGGAGCATAACCATATTCAGGGTGGCCTGGGGTCTTGGAGTGTAACTGACGGAAATTCTTCAGGTCATCAAGAGACAGCTCATACCCGGTCAAATGCAGTAATGAGTATATAAGCATGGAACCGTGGCCATTGGATAATACAAAACGATCGCGGTCATACCAGTTCGGGTTGGTTGGGTTGTGTCTCAGATAATCATTCCATAACACCTCGGCGATGTCCGCCATTCCCATTGGTGCACCCGGGTGACCTGAGTTGGCTTTTTGAACCGCATCCATACTCAAGGCACGTACTGCGTTGGCAAGTTCTCTACGAGAAGACATAGTTTTCTCCTGTGCTGCTGTTGCTGTTGCTGTCATTGGCTTCAGCCCCATAAAGTTGAAAAAAGAAATCGTGCGCACCATCGTCCATTGGCACGCTAATAAATTCTGTTACGGGAATTCCCCTAATTGCGCCTGTACTTCTGCCTGAACTGGCTGCCCTTGGCGCTTACACCCTGTGGCCTGATTTTTTTTCCGGCCAGAGAAACTCGGTTTGTGTTGGTATTTTTTATGGTACCCCACAAAATGAGCCGGCGATTTTCCCACTTTTACCCCCCCTGCGGCAATAGCCCAGTGTAAATGCTTGATAAAACTTATATTTCAGAGATAAACGAGGCTTATAGATAGGCGCTGGATAATAAGTAATGAAATGATTGGCTATTTTTTAGTCTTTATTAACTCGCTACCAGAAGGTCGATCACCTTCTGGTTAACAATAAGCTTGGGATTTATTCCTTCCACTTGATGGAACAGCCCATGCTAGGTATCTGTTCTGAGGGTCCATGGCCGGTTCTGGCAACCAGCAACATTGATTCAAAAAGGTCACGACGTACCGAATCAGGCGCCGTCTCCTTACGGCTCTCGTCGAGACGGCCACGATACTGCAACTCCAGATTGGCATTGTAACCAAAGAAATCGGGGGTGCAGACCGCCCCATAGGCCTTGGCGACCTCCTGGGTCTCATCCATCAGGTAAGGGAAGGGAAAATCGTATTCCGCCGCAATGCGCTGCATGTTCTCCAGCGAATCTTCCTCATACTGTGTAGGGTCATTAGACATAATTGCCACACTATTAATTCCGTGTTGCATCAATTCTCTCGTATCCCGCACGATACGGTTACGAATCGCCTTCACATAGGGGCAATGATTGCAGATAAACATCACCAACAGGCCCCGTTCTCCGCGACAATCCTCTAATGTCCAGGTTTTGCCGTCCACGCCGGGCAGGCTGAAATCAATCGCAGGGGCTCCAAAATCGCAAACTGGGGTTTCTGTACTTACCATTGTGCTTTTTCCTTAAATGGGTTAATTGAGCCAGGACGCCCATTGTAGGGCCAGTTCAAGCAATATAGAACCCCATTTAGCAATACCTCGACTGTCCAGCCCTGTAAATACTGGTCAAAAACCGTTACAATGCGCGGCCTTGACTAACACAACAACTCTGAGGAACTCAATAGGATGGCAAAAACGCATTTATTTACTTCTGAATCTGTATCTGAAGGACACCCTGACAAAGTAGCTGACCAAATTTCTGATGCGGTACTAGATGCCATCTTCGAACAGGACAATAAGGCCCGCGTCGCCTGTGAAACCATGGTCAACACTGGCATGGTGGTTCTATCTGGAGAAATCACGACGAGTGCATGGGTTGACATGCAGGAAGTAGCACGCCAGACCATCAAGGAAATCGGTTACAACAGCTCAGAAATGGGATTCGACTGGGAGTCCTGCGCCGTTTTGACATCTATCGATAAGCAATCTGCAGACATCGCCATGGGCGTTGATGAGAGCAATGAGCATGAGCAAGGTGCAGGTGACCAGGGCCTGATGTTCGGTTACGCCAGTAATGAAACCGAGGTGTTAATGCCTGCCCCCATCAGTTACGCACACCGTTTGGTCAAGCGCCAGGCGGAAGTCCGCAAAAACGGCACCCTCCCCTGGTTACGTCCTGATGCCAAAAGTCAGGTAACCTTTAAGTATGAAGATAACAAACCCGTCGGTATCGATGCGGTTGTCCTGTCCACACAGCACAACCCTGACATCGAACAAAAAGCGCTGCAAGAAGCGGTTATGGACGAAATAATCAAGCCTGTTCTGCCAGGTGAGTGGCTGGATAAAGACACCAAGTATTTCATCAACCCAACGGGTCGGTTTGTCATTGGTGGTCCTGTAGGTGACTGCGGTCTGACTGGTCGTAAAATCATCGTTGATACTTATGGTGGTATGGCTCGTCATGGTGGTGGTGCCTTCTCAGGTAAGGACCCATCAAAAGTAGACCGCTCTGCCGCCTATGCCGGTCGTTATGTTGCCAAGAACATTGTTGCGGCTGGTCTGGCAGATCGCTGTGAGATCCAGGTTTCTTACGCGATCGGCGTATCAGAACCCACATCAATCAGTGTTGAAACCTTTGGTACCGGTAAAGTGGGCGATGCCCGGATCGTTGAACTGGTTCGTGAACATTTTGACTTACGTGCCGGTGGCCTGGTCAAAATGCTGGACTTATTACGTCCGATTTATCGCAACACAGCAGCTTACGGTCACTTTGGTCGTGAAGAAGCAGAATTCAGCTGGGAAAAAACCGATAAAGCAGAAACATTACGGGAAGCCGCGGGTCTAACTAAAGTCGCGTAATTTCCCAACGGAGACTGCACTCTTACAGAGTGTTTTGTTTTATGACATAAGGTCTCAACAAGCCTGAATTTACACAATACACATCCACCCTCGGGTGTGTAGTGTAAAGACAACTACATATTTATATTTTATAAATTAAGGTCACTTTGAGGAGCGTTGCAACGGTTAATCCGTCAGGCTCAAAGTGATTTCCACAAGTAACAACGGCGCTCACCGAACCATGGAGTTATAAACATGAATGCGGTGATGGATTCATTTACAGATTACAAAGTTGCAGATATTGGCCTTGCCGAATGGGGTCGCAAAGAGATCTCTATTGCAGAAACCGAAATGCCCGGTCTAATGGCATTGCGTGAAGAATATGGCAAAGAGCAGCCATTAAAAGGTGCCCGCATTATGGGTAGCCTGCACATGACTATTCAAACGGCCGTGTTGATAGAAACACTGGTTGCACTGGGTGCAGAAGTTCGTTGGGTATCATGTAACATTTTCTCAACCCAGGACCACGCAGCAGCAGCTATTGCGGCACAGGGCATCCCAGTTTATGCCTGGAAAGGTGAGACTATTGAAGAATACTGGTGGTGCACCGAGCAGGCATTAACCTGGCCTGATGGACAACAGCCGAATATGATCCTGGATGATGGTGGTGACGCTACCTTATTAGTCCACAAAGGTGTCGAATTTGAAAAAGCCGGCGCTGTGCCCGAACCCAAGGCCAACGACAACGAAGAGTGGAAGGCAGTACTGGCCGTGCTTAAGCGCAACCTGGATAAAGACAAGACCAAGTGGCAGAAGATCGCTGAAAGTATCAAGGGCGTAACCGAAGAAACCACAACAGGTGTACACCGTCTTTACGAGATGATGAAAAACGGTGAGCTACTATTCCCGGCTATGAACGTCAACGATTCTGCAACCAAATCCAAATTTGATAACCTGTATGGTTGTCGTGAATCACTCATCGATAGTATCAAGCGTGCTACTGATGTAATGATTGCTGGCAAGATCTGTGTCGTATTGGGCTATGGTGATGTTGGTAAGGGTTGTGCCCAGGCCTATCGTGGAATGGGTGCCACTGTGTGGGTTACTGAAGTTGATCCAATCTGTGCGCTACAGGCAGCAATGGAAGGTTACCGTGTGGTTGATATGAACGAAGCAGCCAAGATGGGTGATATTTTCGTTACCACAACGGGTAATGTGAATGTTATCGATCATCATCACATGGAAGCAATGAAAAACGAAGCAATCGTTTGTAACATCGGTCACTTCGATTCAGAAATCAATATCGCTTCTCTCGAAAAGTACCAGTGGGAAGAAATCAAACCTCAGGTGGATCATGTCATCTTCCCGGATGGCAAGAAGATTATTATCCTTGCCAAGGGCCGTCTGGTAAACCTTGGTTGTGCAACAGGTCACCCAAGCTTTGTCATGTCTGCATCGTTCACAAACCAGGTCATGGCACAGATTGAATTCTTCAACAATGCTGACAAGTATAAAAACGAAGTTTATATCTTGCCCAAGGTCCTGGACGAGAAGGTTGCCCGTCTGCACCTCAAGAAGATTGGTGTACACCTGACTGAATTGAGTCAGGAGCAGGCCGATTATATTGGTGTACCGGTTGAAGGTCCTTACAAACCAGACCACTACAGATACTAAGCAGCAATAACGCTACCCAAAGAATGCAGAGGGCCCTTCAATGAGTTATCAAAGTGATAACTCCGGCCCTCTGTCTCTTTGCTTCTTTAGCCACTCTTGTAGTTATTAAATCATTCAGGAAGCCTACGAATATATGGAATCACAAAAACAATTTCCGGCAACTTTTAGTTTTGAGTTTTTCCCGCCAAAGACCGATGAAGGTGTAGACAAACTTCAGCGGGTTCGAGATAAACTTGCCAAGCTTGATCCCAAGTACTTCTCTGTTACCTTTGGTGCAGGCGGTAGTACCCAGCAGGGAACCCTGGAAACTGTGATTGACCTGCAAAACGCCGGCTATTCTGCAGCACCCCATATCTCCTGTATTGGCACCAAGAAAGAAACGATAAGTGAACTTCTGGATACCTATAAGGAGAATGGTATCAAGCACCTGGTTTGTTTGCGTGGCGACTTACCCTCCGGCTCTGGCAATATCCGCGGCGGCGACTTTAATTATGCCAATGAACTGGTGGAATATGTTAGAGAGCAATATAACGACCACTTTTTTATCGAAGTGGCTGCTTATCCTGAATTCCATCCTCAGGCGCCTAACGCGATAGCAGACCTGGATAACTTTAAACGCAAAGTCCAAGCTGGGGCTGACAGCGCTTTAACCCAGTATTTTTTTAATCCGGACGCTTATTTCCACTTTATCGATGAGTGTGAAAAACGCAACGTCAATATTCCGATCGTGCCCGGTATCATGCCCATTACGAACTATACGCAACTTGTACGGTTTTCAGACATGTGTGGCGCCGAGATCCCTCGCTGGATCAAAAAACGTCTCGAAGCCTATGGTGATGACAAAGATTCTATTCGTGCCTTTGGTTTAGAAGTCATCACCGAGCTGTGTAATCATCTCCTCGAAGCAGGCGCACCGGGTCTGCACTTCTATACGCTGAACCAGGCCAATTTCACCATGCAGGTCTGGAAAAACCTGGGACTCTAAGACGCTAAGCCATCCCGCTTAAAAACGTTGTGGCTTATTTTCGGCACACAATCCAGCCAGTACTTCTGATTCATCGCTGATTCAGCTAAAATCGCCTGCATGGCAAACAATAAAGACCTGTACCAACGCGACCTTGCCCATCATTGGCATCCCTGCACGCAAATGAAAGACCATGAGTGGTTGCCGTTAATCCCGATAAAATCAGGAAAAGGTGTCTGGCTAGAGGACTTCGATGGTAACCGTTATCTGGATGCGGTCTCATCCTGGTGGGTCAACCTATTTGGTCATGCCAACCCGTATATCAACGAGAAACTAAAGACACAGCTCGATTCACTCGAGCACGTTATTATGGCAGGTTTTACCCATGAACCAATTATCGAACTATCTGAACGCCTGATAGAGATAACCCCGCCTGGTCTTGAAAAATGCTTTTATGCTGATAATGGCTCATCTGCTATCGAAGCGGCCCTGAAAATGAGTTACCACTACTGGCGTAACCAGGGACAACGAGACAAAACCAAGTTCATAACACTTAGTAATAGTTATCATGGTGAAACCCTCGGTGCACTCGCGGTCGGTGACGTCTCACTCTATAAAGAAACATATGAGCCTTTATTAATGGAGGCAATCACGGTTCCCTCACCGGATTGTTATCTGCGCGAGCCAGGTAGTAGCTACCAGGAGCATTCTGAAAAAATGTTCTCCCACATGCGTGCTGCGCTTGAACAACATGCTGAGGAAAGCTGTGCGGTATTTGTCGAACCGTTAGTGCAATGTGTTGGTCAGATGCGCATGTATGACCCCGTCTATTTAAAACTGCTGCGCGAAGCATGTGATGAATATAATGTACATTTGATCACAGATGAAATCGCGGTTGGCTTTGGTCGCACCGGCACGATGTTCGCCTGTGAGCAGGCCGATATCACACCTGACATCATGTGTTTGTCTAAAGGTATTACTGGCGGTTACTTGCCGCTTTCTGTTGCTGTTACGACGGACAAGATCTATCAGGCCTTTTATGATGAGTATGAAAACCTGACCGCGTTTTTGCATTCACATAGTTACACTGGCAATGCCCTGGCCTGTTCTGCGGCACTAGCGACACTCGATCTTTTCAAACAAACTGATGTCATTGCTACGAATAAGATCCTCAGTAAAATGATGCGTAGCGAAGTGAGTGAGCTGGAAGACCACCCGCATGTCGCTGAAATACGCCAAACCGGTATGATTCTCGCCATCGAAATGGTTCAGGATAAAGAAAATAAAACTCCCTACCCATGGCAGGAACGGCGCGGCCTGAGGGTTTATCAGCACGGCCTATCTAAAGGTGTGTTATTACGTCCGCTGGGTAATGTTACCTACTTTATGCCGCCTTATGTTATCACCCCTGAGGAAATAGAATTAATGGCTGACACTGCCATCAATGGCATCCATTTGGCAACCACTGAATAAGCATATGCGAATCCCGCGTATTTATTATGATGGTGAGCTTACAGTTGGTAACACTGTCAGCCTGGATGCAAATGCATCAAAACATATCTGCAAGGTACTCAGACTTGAAATCGATGCCAAATTGATTCTATTTAATGGTCGAGGCAAAAGTGTCCAGGCCATTTTAAAATCCAGCTCACCAGACGCCGCCACGGTCATCATTACAAGTGAAACTGAAGAAGCAACTGAATCACCATTACGAATTCATCTTGGACTTGGGATAAGCAAAGGTGATCGCATGGATTACGCGATTCAGAAAGCGGTGGAATTAGGGGTCACCAACATCACACCATTAATCACGGAAAGGACCATAGTCCGCCTGGACGCAAAACGCAGCGTCAAAAGACAACAACACTGGCATGGAATAATTCTTAGTGCCTGCGAACAATCTGGCCGTTCTTTTCTGCCACAACTTAACCCGGTAACTAAACTGGGTGAATGGCTAAGCCATACTGGAAATCATAAGCTGGTATTTGTTCCTGATGCAGATAAAACTCTCTCACAGTTTGAGCGTGTCAGTGAAACGAGTATTTTAATCGGGCCGGAAGGGGGGTTATCAAACCCAGAGATTACCCAAACGCTTGGCCAAAACTTCGAAGCGGTCCAACTGGGTCCTCGCACGCTGAGAACAGAAACTGCGGTAGTTGCCGCCTGTACAGCGCTACAAATGCTTTGGGGAGATCTAGCTTAATGAATATTCTGGATACGTTTTTCCAGATCATCAATATCCGGGATAATTGCTGCGACACCATTTAAATTGACATAAGCCTTGATCGATTGCCGTGGTGCTGAAGGCTTGTCTGTATATTGAAGTGAATTCGGTCTGACAACCTGTAAGCTGGGTAAGCCCTGCATTAAGACAGCAATATACGGAACTTTGTTATTACCATTCAGTGTATTGAGGATGGCAATACGGCAATTCTTATGTGTCGTACCCGGCTCGCCATCACTGATGCTTTCAAATGAAACCAACGGGATTCTGCGATCACGCCAGTTCAACATGCCCAACAACCAGCTGGGTGCATCATTGATTATTTCCGGTTCGGTAAATGACACCACCTCCGCAACCGCTGCATTTGGCAGTAACAGAATTTCTTTATTAATCGGTAATAACAAGCTATGAACTGTCTCAAATTGTTTACGATGAGCAGCAGCCACGCTTTTGTTGCCAGGCCGAGTCATATCTTTTACATCTGACATTTATATTACCTCGCTGGTCTGTAAATAGTTTGACAATTGTTTTGCCAATTGTTCAGGGTTGCCAGTGTTATGCACCACACATGCACCCCGAACGTTATCAGGCATACTACTTATTACACAGCTCTCGCTTGACTGAAGCCACAGCTGGCCACCCTTTTCAAGGAGCTTAGCACATCCTTTTCTCCCATCATCCCCCATACCGCTGAAGATAATAGCACCGGCCCGTGCACCATAACGCTCAGCAATATCGCTAATTACCATATCAATCGAAGGACTGTACTTATATTCCTTCTCTAATCCTTCAAGTTCGATATTGCCAATTGGGTTTATCTTGATACGCTCACCGACCGGCGTGATCAGCACATCCCCATCAAGAAATACATGTCCTTCTCTAGGTGCCATTACATTAAGGCTGGTACAGCGATTAAGTTGTTCAGCCAATAATCCAACAAAGTTCGCACCCAAATGCTGGGCGATAATAAAGGCTGCTGGTATATCTTTTGGTAAGGTTTTCAAAAAGCGCTTAACCGCGTCTGGCCCACCCAGTGAAGCTCCCAGCACCCACACACGTGAGGCAACACTCCGCTCTCGTTTATTTTTTTTCCCTACGCTTGCCCGCTCTTCGTGTAACGCTTGTCTTTCAATCTCGGCAGATTGCCAGTCCTCGATACCTTTTGATTCCGCAATTTTCTGCATCAGACTAAAATGCCACTTGGAGTCCGCCGCAGACTCATTCAAAGTCAAAGCCGTCACATCGTTAAAGATAATGGGTATTTCTACCTTATCCAGCACTTCATGCAGCAACTCTTCGTCATGATCAATATCATCATGCAGGTCCAGCAGTAAGACATCAGCCTGTACTTTTTCAAGCTTGCGAAGAAACAACCGAGTAAGAGGTTCACTCAACACAACATTCAAACCGGACTGCCCAAGAATGCGTCTTAAATTAGTCCTTTGCTGTAAAGTATCAGAGGCGATGGCAATCGCCAACTGACTCAGTGCTGGTTGCTGCATTGAAAGTTTCTCTGCCTGTACATCCGGTTTGAGCTGCTGCGACTCATCAATAGACAGATCTGTTTCTGTCTCAACCACGAATGATTAATCCTCGTGCTCGAGCATTGAGTCAATATTTTCCAGCAATTCACCTTCGCTATATGGTTTACCCATATAGATATTGACTCCGATATTCATAGCTCGATCCCGGTGCTTTTGCCCAGTTCGTGATGTAATCATGATAATAGGCAGGTTCTTTAGACTATCGTCATTCCGAATATTAGTAGCAAGTTCAAAACCATCCATACGTGGCATCTCCACGTCGAGTAACATGACATCAGGTTTGATTTCCTGCAGTTGGGCCAGTGCATCCACGCCATCTTTTGCGGAAACAGTCTTGAAGTTGTTACGTTCGAGTAAACGTGTGGTAACTTTTCTCACGGTAATTGAGTCATCAACCACCATGATTAACGGTACACGTTTTTCTTCTGGCTGGCTAACGACCTGTTCCACCTCAGCTTCAACATCATGAACCATGCTGGAAAGTCTGATCAGTACACCCATATCCAGGATCAGGACAATACTACCGTCACCCATCACCGTGGCACCTGAGATACCTCTAAGCGTGCTTAGTTGTGGGCCAACTGGTTTAACAACAATTTCACGGCTGCCTATCAAACTATCAACGTGAATGGCCGCGCGATAGTCTCCTGAACGCACCAGCAGGATGGGTAACTTGGTGACATCCTCTGGTGGAAGTTGCATTTCGGTCAAACCGATTGCAGAACCAAGATGGATATACTGGTAGTCATTATCAAGCCAATGGTAAGTTGCATCCTTCTCACTTTGCATTCGCGCTATTTCATCACGCGAGACACGCTCTACTGTTTCAACGCCGAGCAGAGGGATCGCATAGGTTTCTTCACCAAGCGTGACCATCAAGGCACGTGTAACTGAAAGGCTTAAAGGCATGTTGATAGTAAACATGGTCCCTTTACCGCTTTCAGTCTGGATATTCAGAAGACCACCAAGCTGTTTAATTTCACTGTTGACAACATCCATACCCACACCACGCCCGGCAATCTGGGTGACTTCATCAGCAGTACTGAATCCTGATTCCAGGATAATATCAAGCAATTCATCAGTATGTACTTTTGCATCCGGTTTGAGTAAGCCACGCTCAATAGCTTTGCTAC
>JASFLV010000046.1:0-12355 GCA_050117915.1 Thioalkalispiraceae bacterium
CACCCGTGTATTGCGTAATTATCTTGAAGACAATGGTTTCATGGACATCGAGACACCGATGTTGACCAAGGCCACGCCGGAAGGTGCGCGTGACTATCTGGTACCCAGCCGTACCCACGAAGGCAGCTTTTTTGCCTTACCGCAGTCACCCCAGATCTTTAAGCAGTTACTCATGGTTGCCGGCCTGGATCGTTATTACCAGATCGTGCGCTGTTTCCGGGATGAAGACCTGCGAGCTGATCGTCAACCGGAATTTACCCAGCTCGATATCGAAACTTCTTTTCTCGATGAAGCACAAATCATGGCGCTGATGGAAGGGATGATCCGCAAACTGTTCAAAGACACCATTGGGGTTGAGCTGGCGGATCCCTTTCCACAGATTGCCTATGCTGAGGCGATGCAAAAATACGGCTCGGATAAGCCCGACCTGCGGATTCCGCTGGAGCTGGTGGATATTGCAGATGTACTGCAGAAAGTGGAATTCAAGGTCTTCAGTGGTCCGGCCAACGATCCCAAAGGGCGGGTGGCCGCGATGCGCGTCCCGAATGGTAACGCATTGACCCGTAAAGAAATTGATGACTATACCGCCTTTGTGAGTATCTATGGTGCCAAGGGCCTGGCCTACATCAAGGTTAATGAAGCAGCGAAGGGCAGAGAGGGGCTGCAATCACCGATTTTAAAGTTCCTGCCCGATGAGGCGATCGAAGCGATCATGAGCCGTACCGCCGCGACCGACGGAGACCTGATCTTCTTCGGGGCTGATAAGGCCAAAGTGGTCAATGAGGCACTCGGTGCCCTGCGGGCTAAGCTGGGTCATGATAAGGGTCTGATTGAAGGCGAATGGGCCCCCTGCTGGGTCATCGATTTTCCCATGTTCGAATGGGACGAAGGGGAAAATCGCTGGATCTCATTACACCATCCCTTCACTTCACCAAATGAAGATGACCTGGGCAAACTCAAGGATGCGCCAGGGGAATGCCGCTCGCGTGCTTATGATATGGTCCTCAACGGCACCGAGGTGGGTGGCGGTTCCATGCGTATTTACCGTAGCGAAGTCCAGAAAACGGTATTTGAACAGCTCGGTATTGAAGAGCAGGAAGCCCGTGACAAGTTCGGGTTTCTGCTGGATGCGCTCAGTTATGGTTGTCCACCTCATGGCGGTATTGCTTTCGGTCTGGATCGCCTCGTTATGCTGATGGCCGGTGCTCACACGATCCGCGATGTGATGGCCTTTCCCAAGACGCAAACAGCCAGTTGCCTGCTTACCCAGGCGCCATCCGAGGTGAGTGAACGCCAACTCCGTGAGCTGCATATCAAGTTACGCAAACCGCCCAAAATGGCTGAATCTTGAGCACCCCTTCCAGATAAATTACTGGAAACCCTTATATGCTCGCGCTTGGTGCCGATATAGACTAAGGTCTTGATATTACTATCCTTAAGGTAATCTTCTGGATCTAACCAAGATTTTTTGTATGGTTATGCAGGGGATGTTTTTGTTTTTTTGCAAAAATAACAATAAAAATATGTATTCGCGGATGACGTGGTGAAAATACCGACTTACTGGAAAACAGATTGGTTTATTGGGCTCGTGGTAACCCTTCTGTTCCTGTTATTAGCCGTCAGTGACAATTTACGCTCGCTCGACTTGATGGCTTATGACTGGGGTGTCCGTTTTGCTTCTTCACGCCCCGCTAATCCTAATGTCGTGATTGTCGCGATTGACGATCGCGCTGTACAACAACTCGGTAGCTGGCCATGGCCGCGTGACATTATGGCTAGTGTGACCGATAAAATATCGTCTGCCGAACCCGCCGTCATCGGATATGCCGTCCCTTTTGATACCCGTCAGAGTACTTATGGTCTTAAGTACATCGAAAAAATAAAGAGCGCGATCAGCCGCAGTAAAGCGAATACTCGATATGTACAAGGCTTATTACGGAACGCGGAAGATGGCCTGGATACCGACAACCTGTTTGCCAAGAGTCTCCAACGTGCCGGCCCGGTTGTTCTGGCGACACCCTATGATCTGGCAGCCAGTGATGACCCTGATGAATCGAAAACGGTACCGGCGGAATTGCGCCGCTTTACCGTCAAGGTTTCCAATATTCCGGAAAGACGCAGCTGGATATCCAAACTGTTTATTCCCAATCCGGTGCCGGTTACCGATTACATCTATTCGCCAATACCTGAGTTGAGCCGTTATGTCACAGCGATAGGTTTGATGAATACCGGCTTGAATCAACGGGAACAGGCGCGGCGCGAACCATTACTTATGCAGTATGGCCAGGATTATATCCCTTCATTTTCTTTGATGGTTGTTGCTCGTTATTTACGACTTACTGCAGATGATATTGCGGTGAAACTGGGTAACCCTATGACCATTGCTCATGCACCAATCGCCACCGATAAAAAATATCGGGTCTATCCTTTTCTCTACACAAGCAAGAAAGAACAGCCGCCGTTCAAGACCTATTCACTACTTGATGTACTGGATAACAAAGTGTCGCAACGCTCGTTCCGCGATAAGGCAGTGATTATCGGCTTTACCCAACGCCAGGCGCGGGTAAAGCTGGATTCACCGATTGGGAAAAAATTAACCCCGGTTGAATTTACTGCTCATACTGTATCGAGTCTTTTAAATGACGACTTATACCGGGTTCCGGGCTCGGGACCCTGGATCCAGCTCCTGGTAATATTGGGTGTTGGCGCCTATTTGATGTTTATTCTGCCGCGTTTTCGTTTTAGTACCGGTTTAGCATTCACTGTCGTCTTGGTACTGGGGATCCTGAATACTCACTTCATTCTTATGATTGGTCGTTCTACCTGGATTCCACTGATGGCCCCGTTATTTGCGCTCATCATCGGTCACTTTCTACTTAGTTTCAAACACCTGGTTGCTTCCAGTGTCGGCCGCATCCAGGAAGAACTGTCCAATGCTAACCTGTTGCTGGGGCAATCATTTCATTCTCAAAACAAACTGGATCAGGCGTTTGAACGGTATCGTAAATGTTCGGTAAACGATACGGTGCTGGAATATTTATACAACCTCGGCCTGGATTACGAACGTAAACGCCAGTTCAACAAAGCCGTGTCGGTCTTCGAATATGTTCAACAAAAAGATTCAGCCTTCCGCGATATCAGCGATCGTGTTGAACGTGCCAAAGAGGCATCCAATAGCTATGTCATGAGTACTGCGGCAACAGCTAACCTGGGTTCGACCCTGATCCTGGAAAATTCAGGTGTACAGAAACCCATGTTGGGCCGATATACCATTGAACATGAGTTGGGTCGTGGTGCAATGGGGATGGTATACCTGGGGCGTGATCCCAAGATAGGACGAACCGTGGCGATCAAGACAATGGTCCTGGCCCAGGAGTTCGAAGGTGAAAAACTACAAGAGGTGAAAGAACGTTTCTTCCGCGAAGCCGAAACCGCTGGACGACTGAATCACCCTAATATCGTAACAATCTATGATGTGGGTGAGGATGAAGACCTGTCGTATATTGCGATGGACTATCTCAAAGGCGAGAACCTGCTTGCCTATTGTAAGAGCGAAAACCTGTTACCGACCAAGGAAGTATTTGAGTGTGTACTCAAGGTTTCCAATGCCCTGGAATATGCCCATCAAAACGGCGTGATCCATCGAGATGTGAAACCCGCTAATATTATCTATGACCGTGACACAAGTGTTCTTAAGGTTACAGACTTTGGGGTGGCCTGTTTGACAGACTCAAGTAAGACCAAGACGGGAACTATTTTGGGGAGTCCCTCGTATATGTCGCCGGAACAATTGGCGGGTCTTAAAGTCGATGGTCGTTCGGATCTGTTCTCATTGGGAGTCACCCTGTATCAGATGTTGACCGGAGAGCTACCGTTTATTGGTGAGTCATTGGCAAGTTTAATGTATAAGATTGCTAATGAAAAACACCCAGATGTGAGATTGTTCAGGCCGGACTTACCTGCCTGTGTAAGCCGAATTATCAATAAGGCGCTGGCAAAAGATGCTGCGAAAAGATTTGATTCAGGGGAGCGTTTTTCGAGTGCGATCGAACGTTGTCTCGAAAGATTATGAAGAGTAAATGGGATATCACCAATAAGGCTGAAAAGAAAAGGTAATAAATAGTGTTAAAGAATGGGCTAAAATTGGCTATTCATGGCGTGTCTGATGTTGGCTTGAGCCGTGAGCATAATGAAGATTGTATCCGCTGGGATATTGATCTTGGTTTGGTAATGCTGGCTGACGGCATGGGTGGGCACAATGCCGGGGAAGTGGCAAGTGAATTAGCGGTGACCGCGATACATGATGCATTGCTTGATGTCCTGACTCCCGAGATGCTTGAGACAAAAGTGATCAAGTGTGAAGATGCAGTCCGTGAATCAGTTATATATGCTAATGAAGAAATTTTTGAGCAGGCCCAGGAGCGAATCGAATGCGCGGGCATGGGGACGACAATTGCACTAACCCTGTTTCATGAGAACCTGGTAACCTGGGCACATGTAGGTGATTCCAGGATTTACAGACTTAGAAATGCCGAGTTAACACAAATTACCCAGGACCATTCTTTAGTTCAGGAGATGGTCGACAACGGTTATTTAAGCCAGGAAGAAGCTTTGATTTCTACCAGTCGTAACCTGATTACCCGGGCTTTGGGGATTGCCCCGGAAGTCGAAGTGGATGTTATGACTGAGGAACTTGATGAAGATGATGTATTCTTACTCTGTTCAGATGGCCTGACTGATCTTGTAACGGATGCAGAAATTCTTGAAACCATGATGGAACATCGCAGTGATATGGAAGCGGCCATGAAACAACTGGTGGATATGGCCAATGATAAAGGTGGTACCGATAATATTTCAGTGATTTTAATTACGCTGCATGAAGCGTTTTCTGATGAGAAAGGCCTGCCTCCGGGGGCGAGTCAGGAAATAGAAAATGATGAATCTGAACAGAAATCAGATGAATAATGAGAAGGATAATATTCGATGGCACGTTTGATCTTAACTCATGAAGGGGCGGTGATAAGGGAGTATCAGTTAAACAAGGACCGTACCACGGTCGGGCGCAAACCACATAATGATATTCACCTGGAAGACCCAACAGTAAGTGGTGAGCACGCTGTTTTTTTGAAACTCCAGCATTATTATGTCGAAGATATGGGGAGTACCAATGGTGTCGTCTTGAATGGCAAACGGGTGACCAAACGCCAGTTAAATACGGGTGACATTGTTCGGATTGGGCGTCATGAATTCAAGTTTGTGGATGATGCCAGTGAATTTGACAAGACAGTCATGATCGACCCAATCCGTCCGGCAGCCAAGGCAGAAGCTGCACCCAAGAAAGGAATGGTTAAGGTCTTAAATGGCCCAAAAGCCGGTGAACAGATCTTGCTGAACAAGCCTTATACCACATTGGGATCGCCTGGTGTACAGGTGGCGGTTATCGCAAAACGCGGCGCCAACTTTTTCCTGATGCCAATGAGCGGGGTGGGAGATAAAACCAATCCACCACAATTAAATGGCCAGACGATTGGAGCTCAGAGTAAACCACTCAAGGCAGGTGACGTGATTGAAGTTGCTGGAACCAAGTTGCAATTTAACGAATCGGAATAAGTATTACCCATGGCAAAATTAATTCTTACCCATGACGGCGTCAACCTAAGGGATTACCAGTTGAACAAGGACAGAGTCACGCTTGGACGTAAGCCGGATAACGATATCCAGCTGGATGATGGGGCGATCAGCTCACAACATGCCGTCATCGATCGCGTCGAAAGCGCTTACCTGGATGACCATTACGACTACTACATTGAAGACCTGAAGAGTACAAACGGTACTACGGTGAATAAAGTGGGTATCGATCGTCATTTACTCAAACAGGGCGATGTGATTCAGGTCGGTAAGCACAAACTGATCTTTGATAGCGGTCTGGGGGATATGGAAGAGACGGCGATTTATCTGCCGGATAATTAAGCTTTTATTTTATTTTTTCGCTTCACTGAAGCGAGGTACTTTTCTTTGCTTCTCCAAAGAAAAGTACCCAAAAGAAAAGAGACTCCGTCGCATCGCTACCCACTCGAAGCAAATTGGCGGTACTCAGTAAGGCTGAGTGATTCGCCTTCCTTGGCTCATCACTCAGGCTCGGCTTCCCTGCCTCGCCCCTTACGGGTCTTACTTGCGTTTCAGCCAATTTGTTCTCGCAGCCAGCGCATGGAGTTTTCCCGCTTAGTCAGAACGAAATTTCTATATCATTCTTGTGCTCTATTCTGGCTACGAGTAAAAGCTCCCCCATGTGCAGGTGTGTGAGTTTTTCTGTTTTTTGGAGATTAGAATTAAGAGCGAGCCAGGGAAGGCGAGCCCGGTTTTGTTGAGCCAGGAGGGCGAATCAAAACCGTACAGGGCAAAAATCAGGAAAATTCACTGGTCACACCTGCAACGGGGAGCAGTTTTCTTTGGGTACTTTCTTTGTCTGCACAAAGAAAGTACCTCGCTCTAGCGGAGCGAAAAAGAGATAAAATTTCATTAAGGTAAGTAGCCTCAGGGAGGCGTAGAAACAACCCACAAACAAAGTACCCAGCTAAGATGCCCGAAGGGGCGCAAATTTCTGGTAAAATCCCTGTACTAAGCACTTTTAGAGGTAGTTATGGCAGGACATAGTAAATGGGCAAATATTAAACACAAAAAGGCAGCCCAGGACGCCAAGCGTGGCAAGATTTTTACCAAGTTAATCCGTGAAATCGTGGTGGCAACCCGCCTCGGTGGTCCGGATCAGGATTCGAACCCGCGTCTACGTGACGCTGTAGCCAAGGCGTTGTCTGCCAATATGAAAAAAGACACCGTCGAAAACGCGATCAAGCGAGGTTCGGGTGCCCAGGACGGGGAAAACTATGATGAAATTCGTTATGAAGGCTATGGTCCCGGCGGGGTGGCCGTGATGGTGGATTGCCTGACCGATAACCGCAATCGGACGGTTTCTGATGTACGCCATGCCTTTACCAAATCTGGCGGCAACCTGGGTACGGATGGGTCAGTGGCCTATTTGTTCACTAAACGGGGTATTCTCACCTTTCCTCCGGGCAGTGATGAAGAGGAAATAATGGAAGCGGCGCTGGAGGCGGGCGCCGAGGATGTCGTCACCAATGAGGATGGCAGTATTGATGTCTGGACGAACCCTGAAGATTTTGTCACAGTGTCGTCTACTATCAAGAATAAGGGATTACAGCCCGACTCGGCGGAAGTGACGATGCAGCCGTCGACGGAGGTTACGCTGGAACAGGATGATGCGGAGAAGGTTATCCGTCTCGTCGATACACTGGAAGACCTTGATGATGTTCAGAATGTCTATACGAATGCTGATTTTTCAGATGAGGTACTAGCCAACTTAGCTTAAAAGGGCAAAACACGCGATATGATTCGCATACTAGGCATTGACCCGGGTTCACGAATCACTGGTTACGGTATCATCGAGGTACGTCCCAACCAGGCTGTTTGCATCTCTCACGGTTGTATCAAGGCGCAGCAGAATACGCTGGCAGAACGACTTAAACATATCCATCTGGGCTTGAGTGAACTCATCGATCAGTTTGCGCCAGAGGAAATGGCCATCGAGAGTGTCTTTGTGCATCGCAATGTCGATTCTGCGTTAAAGTTGGGTCAGGCGCGTGGTGCCGCAATTGCCAGCGTGGCCCTTTTATCATTACCTGTACATGAGTATTCACCTGCGGAGATCAAGAAATCCGTGGTTGGGCGTGGCAATGCGGCCAAGCAACAGGTGCAGCATATGGTAAATGCGATTCTGGGGCTGCATAAAACGCCGCAGGCAGATGCAGCTGATGCCCTTGCCGTCGCACTTTGTCATGGTCATAGTCGTGACCTGAAGGCACAACATCCACAATTGAGAGCGACGCGTCGTAACAAGCGCTGGAGATCATTATGATCGGGCGCATTGCAGGTATGCTGCTTGAAAAGCACCCCCCTTTTATTCTGGTGGATGTGAACGGGGTTGGATATGAAATCGAAGCACCGGCTTCGACACTGGCAGCCCTGCCGGAAATCGGTGAACAGGTGATCCTGCATACGCATTTGATCGTTCGTGAGGATGCACAGGTCTTATGTGGTTTTATTACGGAACAGGAACGCCAGCTTTTTCGTCATCTGATTAAAGTAAATAGTGTGGGTGCCAAACTTGCATTGGGTATTTTATCGGGGATGAATGCCGACAGTTTTGTTCGCTGTGTCTATGACAAAGATACCGCAGCGCTTACCAAATTGCCTGGAGTGGGAAAAAAGACCGCAGAACGGCTGATTATCGAGATGCGTGATCGTTTAAAAGATATGGAGATAGGTCCAGCAACTGTAACAGCCAGTACAGTTACCCCAGTTACTGGTGACAGTGATGTGATGCAGGACGCCATCAGTGCCCTTGTTTCATTAGGCTACAAACCGCAAGAGGCAAGCAGATTATTACAGCACGTAGAGATTCATGGCCAGACCAGTGAGGCGATCATTAAATCGGCCCTTAAGGTAGCCGCAACGACAGGTTAGCAGATCAAATATGTCAGAAGACTCCAGGTTAATTTCCGGTAACAGCCAGCATGGTGATGACGTGCTGGATCGTGCCATGCGTCCAATCAAGCTAAAAGATTATGTCGGGCAGCCTGCCGTTGTGGAACAAATGGATATTTTCATCAAGGCTGCCCGGGCAAGACATGATGCGCTTGACCACGTGCTGGTATTTGGGCCACCGGGTCTGGGTAAAACCACTCTGTCGCATATTATTGCCAATGAAATGGGGGTGGACTTAAAACATACCTCGGGGCCGGTACTGGAACGCCCGGGTGACCTGGCAGCATTACTTACCAACCTGGAACCCAATGATGTGTTGTTTATCGATGAGATCCATCGTCTGTCATCGGTGGTGGAAGAAATCCTCTATCCGGCTATGGAAGACTATCAGATCGATATCATGATCGGAGAAGGACCGGCGGCCCGTTCCATTAAACTGGACCTGCCTCCCTTTACCCTGGTTGGGGCAACAACACGTGCAGGATTACTAACATCCCCCTTGCGTGATCGGTTCGGGATCGTACAGCGGCTTGAATTCTATTCCACTGAGGATCTGTTAACGATCGTTAAACGCTCTGCAAAAATACTGGATGTGGAAATCGATAACGATGGTGCCAAAGAAATCGCAAAACGTTCGCGCGGTACGCCACGCATAACCAATCGCTTGTTACGCCGTGTGCGTGATTTTGCTGAAGTCAAAGGCAATGGCAAGATCGATAAAGATATTGCACAACATGCCCTGGACTTGCTGGATGTTGATGTCTGCGGTTTTGATATGCAGGATAGAAAATTATTACTCGCCATCATTGAAAAATTTGAGGGTGGTCCGGTGGGTGTTGACAGTTTGGCAGCAGCGATAGGTGAAGAGCGGGATACTATCGAGGATGTCATTGAGCCCTTTTTGATTCAGCAGGGTTTTATGATGCGAACACCACGGGGCAGGGTGGTAACTTCACATGCCTATAAGCACTTTGGACTACAGCCGATTGAGCAGGATAAGACCGCAGTCCAACCTGCGCTGGATCTGTTTGATTCGAATTCATGAACATTAAAATTCCGGTTGTTCTGACACGATGAGAACACAGAAGTCACAAAGCGTGATCGAGTTCTCATGGCCCGTGCGTGTCTACTACGAAGATACTGACGCAGGCGGTGTTGTTTATCATACAAATTATTTAAAATTCATGGAACGGGCGAGGACAGAGTGGCTGCGTGAGCTGGGTTTTGAGCAGGATGAACTCAAATCAGAATATGATGTCATATTTGCTGTAAGAAATGTCAGTATTGATTATATTTTGCCTGCCCGTTTTAATGATCGGCTGGTAGTCTCTGTAAGTGTTTTGGAGCAAGCAAGGGCCAGTTTGGTACTGGAACAAACTATAAGAAAAGAAAACAAACTGGGTGTGTTGTGTCAGGGACAAGTCAAGGTCGTCAGCCTAAAGGCCAGTTCATTTAAACCCTGTCCATTACCCTCTAATTTAACTCAAATATTAAGCGAGTTGATTCTGGAGAAGGAGTAGTTGTGGAAACAGATTTTTCGATTCTTGATTTAATATGGAAGGCGAGTCCGGTTGTTAAGGCCGTGATGGCGATGCTGGTCCTGGTCTCCATGTATTCCTGGACAATCATTCTATATAAACGCTCCGTATTGAAGCGGGCGCGTAAAAATGTACACCAGTTTGAACAACGTTTCTGGTCCGGGGTTGATCTGAGTGATTTATACAAAAAACTCTCGCTCAAACGTGATAGGGACAAACTGGCTGGAATGGAGGCTATCTTTGAGGCAGGGTTCAGAGAATTCATCCATCTGCGCAAACAAAAAGAACTGGATGCCATGGATATTGTTGTCGGCGCGCAACGGGCGATGCGGGTCGCACTGAATCGCGAATATGAAAATCTGGAAAGTCATCTCTCGTTTTTGGCAACGGCCGGTTCAACCAGTCCTTATATCGGCCTGTTTGGTACGGTTTGGGGAATCATGAACTCTTTTCGAAGTCTGGGTGCTTCGGCCACTGCATCAATCAGTGATGTTGCCCCCGGTATTGCTGAGGCATTGATTGCAACCGCAATTGGCCTGTTTGCTGCGATTCCCGCTGTCATCGCCTATAACCGTTTTGCTGCTGATCTGGAACGGGTGGTTGGACGCTATGATAATTTTGTGGAAGAGTTCTCAACGGTTTTACAACGCCAGGCGAGGACTTAACCCAAAAATGTTAAGAGTACGTTGCTATGCAACATTTAAATAAACGATTTATCAAAAAGCAGATGGCCGAGATCAATGTCGTGCCTTATATTGATGTGATGCTGGTTCTGCTGGTCATCTTCATGGTAACTGCGCCATTATTGACGGAAGGTTATCGTGTACAATTGCCCGAGGCGAGTGCCAAACCAGTCAAGAAAAGTAAACAACCACCGGTGATTGTTTCAGTCGATAGTAAAGGGCGTCTGTATGTCAATCTTGGTGAAAAACCAAAGACACCGGTTACGGCTAAAACGCTGGTAGCTCGGGTTGCGGCCCGGCGTAAGCAGCACCCGGATATCCCCGTGTTGATCCAGGGGGATGTCAGTGCAGATTATGGAAAAGTGATCAACGCGATGTCGGTGTTGAACAATGCGGGTATTGAAAACTTCAGCCTGATTACCAAGCCAGTGAAGAGTCGCTAATGTTAGAGCTGTTTAAAAACAATCCCCGCTTCTTTGTTGGCGCTATTATTGTGCATGTATTCTTTCTTGTCCTGTTTGGCGTGGGTTTTCATTTTAAATCTCAGGAGCGTGTGGCGACCACCATGCCAGAGAGCGTCAAGGTCACGACGATAGATGAAAAGGAAGTCAAACGTGAGTTGGCGAAACTGAAGGCACAGGATGAACGTGAGCTACGACGTAAAGCAGAGCTGCAACGTAAACGCAAAGCTGAAGAAGAGCGCCTGGAAAGGGTCAAGCAACAGCGCGCAGCCGAACAGCGCAAGGAAAAACAGCGGCTTGCCTTGCTCGAAAAAAAAGAAAGAGAATTAAAGGAAAAACAGCGCAAGGAAAAACAGCGCCTTGCAGAGCTCGAGCGTAAACGTAAGCAGGAAGAGGAAAGACAGGATCGTGCCCGAAAAGAGCAGGAACTGAAGGAAAAAATGCGTGCCGAAGAGGAACGCATGAAACGCGAGCAGGAAGCCGCGGCATTGCGTGAAGCCGAGCTGAAAAAACGTCAGACTGAGATTGATAAACACATGAATATGATTGAACGGAAGGTATACGAGCGCTGGATAAAGCCACCTTCAACGCGTAAAGGCCTGGTCAGTGAACTGCGGGTTAAACTTCTTCCTACCGGTGAGGTCATTGATATTGAACTGGTAAAAAGTAGCGGTGACCCGGTTTATGATAAATCTGTTATCACTGCTGTTAAAAGTGCTTCGCCTTTGCCTTTACCCCCGGCTGAGACGGGTCTATTTGATGTATTTCGTGAATTACATTTACCAATGAGAGCAGACCAAAAGACTTAAGCTATGATGTTAAATAAGATTAAACTCAATCTCGTAATTATATTAATGTGCCTGACGGTGATTAGCTCACCGGCACGTGCTTCGCTTACTATTGATATCACTTTGTGGTTAGACAATGCGACACCCATTGCCATTGTTCCTTTTGGCTGGCAAGGCGTTGGCCAGGTCCCGCTGAGAATGACAGAAGTGATTTCAAATGACCTGAGTCGTAGCGGTCGCTTTGCGCCGATGAAGCAAAATGAAATGATTGAAGTACCGCATGAAGGGCGAGATATCAATTTTGCCAGCTGGCGCAACCTGAA
>JASFLV010000047.1:0-12328 GCA_050117915.1 Thioalkalispiraceae bacterium
GCATCAAGGATACGCAGACCACCACGGTGACGGGCGTGGAGATGTTTCGCAAGCTGCTGGACGAAGGTCAGGCGGGCGACAACGTGGGTGTCCTGCTGCGCGGTACCAAGCGAGAAGAAGTGGAGCGTGGCCAGGTCTTGTGTAAGCCCGGCTCGATCAAGCCGCACACCAAGTTCGAAGCCGAAGTGTATGTGCTGAGCAAGGAAGAAGGCGGCCGGCATACGCCGTTTTTCAATGGCTATCGTCCGCAGTTTTATTTCCGGACCACGGACGTGACCGGTGCGTGTGATTTGCCGGAAGGCACCGAGATGGTGATGCCGGGAGATAACGTCAACATGACCGTGAGCCTGATTGCGCCGATTGCGATGGAAGAAGGCCTGCGCTTTGCGATTCGTGAAGGGGGCCGGACCGTCGGTGCCGGTGTGGTCGCCAAGATCATTGAATGATCTGGATTATTGAGTAATCAGTTTTATTTTATAGGTGTTAAATTAAATGGCAGCGAATCAAAACATTCGTATACGGTTAAAGGCTTTTGATCATCGTTTGATCGATCAATCGGCTAAGGAAATCGTCGAGACCGCAAAGCGCACAGGCGCAGTTGTCAAAGGTCCGATTCCATTACCGACGAAAAAAGAGCGTTTTACAATATTGGTCTCTCCGCACGTCAATAAAGATGCGCGTGATCAATATGAGATTCGCACCCACAAGCGTCTGCTGGATATCTGTGATCCAACAGATAAGACGGTGGATGCGTTAATGAAGCTCGACCTCGCTGCTGGCGTGGATGTACAGATTAAACTCCAATAGGTGAACGAAAATGACAATTGGTGTAGTCGGTCGCAAAGTAGGAATGACACGCGTCTTTACAGACGAAGGTGTTTCATTGCCTGTGACCGTCATTGAAGTTGAACCAAACCGCATTACTCAGCTTAAAACGCTGGATACTGATGGTTATCGTGCTGTGCAAGTAACAACCGGTTCGCGTCGTGCGAATCGTGTGACCAAGCCAATGGCTGGGCACTTTGCAAAGGCTGGCGTCGAAGCAGGTCGCGGTCTTTGGGAGTTTCGTCTGGCGGACGGCGAAGGTGAAGACTTTGCAACAGGTGGCGAAATCAAGGTCGACATCTTTGAACAAGGTCAGAAGGTTGATGTGCAGGGCACTAGCATTGGTAAAGGTTATGCGGGTGTGGTCAAGCGTTATAACTTCCGTACTCAGGATGCGACGCATGGTAATTCATTGTCGCATCGTGCACCGGGTTCAATTGGTCAAAACCAGACTCCGGGACGGGTATTTCCTGGTAAGAAAATGGCCGGACACATGGGTAACAAAAGCTGTACTGCAATTAACCTGGAAGTAGTAAGTATTGATGCAGAGCGCAACCTGATTCTGGTTAAAGGCGCTGTTCCTGGTTCAAAGGGTGGCAGTGTTGTCGTGCGTCCTGCAGTCAAGGCAAAGAAGGAGGCTAAGTAATGGAGCTGGCACTAACAACAGCAACTGGTAAAGCCTCAACTAAAAAAGTTGAAGTATCGGATGATGCCTTTGGCCGTGATTATAATGAAGGTCTGGTTCATCAGGTTGTAACCGCTTATCTGGCTGGTGCGCGTCAGGGTACTCGCGCACAGAAGACACGTTCTGAAGTACGTGGTGGTGGAGCCAAGCCCTGGAGACAAAAGGGAACCGGTCGTGCCCGTGCTGGTACAATCCGCAGTCCTCTATGGCGCAGTGGTGGTGTAACTTTTGCTGCGAAAAACCAGGATTGGTCGCAAAAGGTCAATCGTAAACAATACCGCGCAGGCATGCGCGCTATTTTGTCTGAGCTGGTGCGTCAGGACCGTCTGGTTGTAGTTGATAAAATTGAAGTCGCAGAACCCAAAACCAAATTGCTTGTTGAGCAATTGGAGAAACTAGGCCTGGACAGTGTTGCCATCATCGTTGATGACATGGACAACAACCTGTTTTTAGCTGCTCGCAACCTGCATAAGGTTGGTTTAAGTGAAGCGGGAGTTATCGATCCATTAAACCTGGTTCGATTTGAAAAAGTACTGGTTACTGTCCCGGCACTTAAGAAACTCGAGGAGATGTTTGCATGAACCAGGAACGTTTAATGAAAGTGTTGCTGGAACCGCATATCTCTGAAAAGAGCACCAATGCGGCAGAGCAGGCGAATCAAGTTGTTTTTAAAGTAACAACTGATGCGACGAAATCTGAAATTAAACAGGCAGTCGAAAAGCTGTTTAATGTCACAGTAGAAGGTGTTCAGGTTTCAAATAGCAAAGGTAAAGTGAAAGTAACCCGATTTGGTCGTGGTAAGCGCAAAGACTGGAAAAAAGCTTATGTACGCCTGAGTGAGGGTGACGATATTAATTTCTTAGGAACAGAATAAAATGGCTGTTGTAAAGGCAAAACCAACATCTGCGGGTCGTCGTTTTGTAGTCACTACAAAACGTGACAACTTGCACAAGGGTGAACCACATGCGGCATTAACCGAGAAGAAATCCAAGTCCGGTGGTCGCAATAACATGGGGCGTATCACTACGCGTCATCGTGGTGGTGGTCACAAGCAGTTGTACCGCATCATAGACTTTAAACGCAACAAAGATGGTATTCCTGCCAAGGTAGAGCGTCTGGAATACGATCCAAATCGCAGTGCGCATATTGCATTAATGCTGTATGCAGATGGTGAGCGCCGTTACATCATTGCCACTAAGAAAATGCAAGCCGGCGACGAGTTGATCTCAGGCCAGGATGCACCTATTAAAGATGGTAACTGTCTACCGTTACGCAACATCCCGGTTGGTACAGTCGTCCACGCGATCGAATTACGTCCTGGCAAGGGCGCGCAACTGGCGCGTAGTGCTGGCGCTGCGGTTCAGTTAGTGGCCAGAGAAGGTCATCATGCCACATTACGTATGCGTTCCGGTGAGATGCGCAAGGTGCATGTCGATTGCCGTGCAACTGTAGGTGAAGTGAGTAACAGCGAACACAATCTGCGCAAATTAGGTAAGGCAGGTGCAACTCGCTGGCGCGGCATTCGTCCTACTGTTCGTGGTGTTGCCATGAATCCCGTTGATCACCCGCACGGTGGTGGCGAAGGACGTTCATCAGGTGGTCGTCATCCATGTACTCCATGGGGTGTGCCGACTAAAGGTTACAAAACGCGTAAGAATAAGCGTACCGATAAATTAATCGTACGCCGTCGCAACAAAAAGTAAGGGATAGATAGATACTATGCCACGTTCGATTAAAAAAGGCCCCTTTGTTGATTTGCACCTGTTAAACAAAGTGCAGACAGCTCAGGCTGAAGGTAACAAACGACCAATCCAAACCTGGTCACGTCGTTCAATGATAGTACCTGACATGATCGGTTTAACGATTGCGGTACACAACGGTCGACAGCATGTTCCTGTATTGGTCAGTGAAAACATGATTGGTCATAAATTAGGTGAGTTTGCACCAACGCGTACCTATAGAGGTCACGTGGCAGACAAGAAGGCCAAGTAAGAGGGTAATACGATGGAAGTTGCAGCAAGATTAAAATATGCACGTATTTCAGCGCAGAAAGTTCGTCTGGTTGCTGATCAGGTGCGCGGCAAGCCGGTTGAACAAGCCTTGCAATTGCTTAGTTTTAGCCCAAAAAAAGCAGCGGCCATTATCAAGAAGGTATTGGAGTCTGCGATTGCCAATGCCGAGCATAACGAAGGTGCTGATATCGATGAGTTAAAGGTGAGCACCATTTATATTGATGACGGTCCAAGTATGCGTCGCTGGAAAGCGCGTGCCAAAGGCCGTGTTAATCACATTAATAAGCGCACCAGTCACGTTACCGTGATGGTGGGAGACAACTAAGAGAGTAACTTATGGGTCAAAAAGTCCATCCAACAGGAATGCGTTTGGGTATTGTCACTGACTATACCTCGAAGTGGTATGCAGACTCGAGAGACTATGCAGATTATCTGAACTCAGATATTGAAGTGCGTAATTTTCTGAAGAAGAGATTGTCTCAAGCGTCAGTTAGCAGGATCACTATCGAACGTACAGCAGGCAATGCCAACATTACTATATATACAGCACGTCCTGGATTGGTGATTGGTAAAAAAGGTGAAGATATTGAACGTCTTCGCAAGGAAGTGACTCGTATGATGGGCCTGCCAGTGGTTCATATAAATATTGAAGAGATTCGTAAACCTGAACTGGATGCACAATTGGTTGCTGAAGGTATTGCGCAACAGCTGGAGCGCCGGATTATGTTTCGTCGTGCAATGAAGCGTGCGGTAACAAATACACTACGTTTAGGTGCTCAAGGCATCAAGGTGACTGTCTCCGGTCGCTTGAATGGTGCGGAGATCGCACGTACGGAATGGTATCGTGAGGGTCGTATCCCCTTGCATACACTGCGTGCAGACATTGATTATGGTACTGCCGAAGCCCAGACAACATACGGCATCATTGGTGTGAAAGTCTGGATCTTCAAAGGCGAAGTAATTGGTAAAAAAGAAGAGGAAGAAGTCAGCGCTGCATAACTGTGCTGAATAGGAGTTGAATAATGCTACAACCGAAGCGTACAAAATTTCGCAAACAGCAAAAAATGCGTAACCGCGGTCTGGCGACACGTGGTAACAAAGTGAGCTTTGGTGAATTTGGTTTAAAGGCGACAGGTCGTGGTCGTATTACTGCGCGCCAGATCGAAGCGGCACGTCGTGCAATGACACGTCATATTAAGCGTGGTGGAAAAATCTGGATTCGAATCTTCCCTGATAAACCTATCACCAAGAAGCCTCTTGAGGTTCGCCAGGGTAAAGGTAAGGGTAGCGTAGAATATTGGGTGGCACAGATTCAGCCAGGCCGCATGTTGTATGAAATGGAAGGCGTAACTGAAGAAGTTGCACGCGAAGCATTTCAACTTGCTGCAGCCAAGTTGCCAATTCAAACCACATTCGTAACTCGGACGGTAATGTAATGAAAGCCAGTGAAATGCGAGAAAAGAATGTCGATGAGTTAAATAAAGAGCTCATGGCACTTTTAGAAGAACAGTTTAAATTGCGTATGCAAAAAGGCACGGGTCAGTTGGCGCGTCCTCATCAGATGAAAGACGTGCGCCGTAACATCGCGCGGGTAAAAACAATTTTGCGTGAAAAAGCAGGTAGCAAGGCATGAGCGAAGAAAAGCAAAGTATTGAACGTAAGGTTCAGGGTAAAGTGGTTAGCGACAAGATGGACAAAGGTATCACCGTCCTGGTTGAGCGCTATGTTAAGCACCCTGTTTACGGGAAATTTGTGCGCAAATCTACCAAGTTGCACGCTCACGATGAAAACAATGAGTGTCAGGAAGGTGATGTAGTGACAATTACTGAATGTCGTCCTATATCCAAGACCAAAACCTGGCGCTTGGTTGAAGTGGTTGAAAAGGCCACGATTGTTTAACACAGGTTTTATAGTTGGAGTAATACACCATGATTCAGATGCAAAGCATGTTAGATATAGCGGACAACAGTGGTGCACGTCGCGTGCAATGCATCAAAGTCCTGGGCGGTTCAAAGCGCCGTTATGCTGGTGTTGGTGACATTATTAAAGTCAGCATCAAGGAAGCGATTCCACGCGGCAAGGTGAAGAAAGGTGATGTATTCAATGCTGTAGTTGTTCGTACTCGTAAAGGTGTACGACGTCCAGACGGATCATTAATCCGTTTTGATTCAAACGCAGCTGTGTTGTTGAATAACCAGAATCAGCCGATTGGCACCCGCATCTTTGGACCTGTAACTCGTGAGTTACGTACAGAGAATTTTATGAAAATCATTTCTCTTGCACCAGAAGTGTTGTAAGGGGAGAACGAGAAGATGGCAAATAAATTTAGACAAGGCGATGAAGTGATTGTTCTTACCGGTAAAGATAAGGGTAAGCGCGGTACTATTACAAAAGTTCACACAGATACAGCACGAGTAGTTGTTGAGAATGTGAATGTAGTTAAGAAACATCAAAAGCCTAATCCAAACATGAATCAGCCGGGTGGCATCATCGAAAAGGAAATGCCAATCGACTGTTCAAATGTAGCAGTTTTTAATCCGACTACCGGTAAGGGTGATCGGGTAGGTTTTAAAATTTTGGATGATGGACGTAAGGTTCGTTATTTCAAATCTAATGGCGAAGTATTAGACGCTTAAGGTAAAAAGTAATGGCACGTTTACAAGAACATTACAATTCAAACGTTATCAAGCAATTGATGGACAAGTTTGAGTATAAGAGTGTGATGGAAGTTCCTCGCATCACCAAGATCACGTTGAATATGGGCGTGGGCGAAGCACTTGCCGATAAAAAGGTAATGGAAAATGCTGTCGCCGATATGGAAAAAATCGCGGGTCAAAAGGCAATTGTAAATAATGCACGTAAATCAGTAGCTGGTTTTAAGGTTCGCGAAGGTGCGCCGATTGGCTGCAAGGTTACATTGCGTAGTAATCGTATGTATGAGTTTCTGGATCGACTAATCAGTATCGCAATTCCGCGTGTACGTGACTTTCGTGGCCTTAATCCGAAGTCATTTGATGGGCGTGGTAATTACAGCATGGGCGTACGGGAACAGATTATTTTTCCGGAAATTGAATATGACAAGATTGATGCTATTCGTGGTATGGATATCACTATTACTACGACAGCAAAAACAGATGAAGAAGGTCGCGCTTTGTTAGAAGCGTTTGATTTCCCGTTAAAAGGACGGGCGTAAGGAGTTTTATAAATGGCTAAAGTGAGTATGGTAGAGCGTGAACGTAAGCGTATTAAGACAGTTGCAAAGTACGCGAAGAAACGTGCAGAACTCAAGGCGAAGATTAAAGATATGAGCCTGTCTGCTGATGAGCGTATGGAGGCACAACAGAAATTGCAGAAGCTGCCACGTGATGCTTCTCCAAGTCGTGTACAACGTCGCTGCCGCATTACCGGACGTCCGCATGCGGTCTACCGTAAGTTTGGCCTGTGTCGAAACAAATTAAGAGAAACCGCAATGCGCGGTGAAGTTCCTGGCTTACGCAAGGCCAGTTGGTAACCAGGAATACTAGTAGGAGATTATCCAATATGATGACTGATCCAATCGCTGACATGTTGACCCGTATTCGTAACGGGCTGGCAGCAGGTAAAACTGAGGTAAGTATGCCACTTTCAAAACTGAAGCTATCCATTGCCCAGGTGTTGAAAGACGAAGGTTATATTACTGATTTTTCCGAAGGCGAAGTTGAAGGTAAACCGGCGCTGAATGTTGAATTGAAATATTTTCAGGGTAAGCCGGTAATTGAAAAAATGAGTCGTGTCAGTCGTCCTGGTTTACGCATCTATAAAGGTAATGACGAGATTCCCACGGTCCTGAATGGTCTGGGTGTCGCAATTGTTTCCACATCGAAAGGCGTAATGACCGATCGGGCTGCGCGCAAGGCCGGTTATGGTGGTGAGGTTCTTTGCTACGTACAGTAAATACGTCAGCAGATTTCTCAGTTCAGTAGAGTGTGAGCAGTAATTAAGGTAGATAGAAATGGCAAGAATAACACCTATAGCAGTACCAAAAGGCGTTGAAATCAGCTTCAGCGGACAACATGTGAATGTTAAAGGCTCGAAAGGTGTCATGGAGCACGACATTCATGAGTGGGTTACTGTGGAGCAAAATGATTCTGAATTGAGCTTTGCAGCCAAGGATGAGCCCGGTGCGATTGCTCATGCCGGGACTGTTCGCTCATTATTGCGCAATATGATCATCGGCGTGAGTGACGGCTTTGAGAAAAAGCTTGAGCTGGTAGGTGTTGGTTATCGTGCCCAGGCACAGGGGAATAAGCTTAATTTAACATTAGGGTTCTCCCATCCTGTGGATTATCCGGTTCCTGAAGGCATTACCATTGAGACGCCCAGTCAAACTGAAGTAGTCGTGAAAGGAATTGACAAGCAGCGCGTTGGCCAGGTTGCTGCTGAAATCCGGGCATATCGTCCACCTGAGCCCTATAAAGGCAAAGGCGTCAAGTATGCGGATGAGCACATTATTCGCAAAGAAGCCAAGAAAAAGTAATTAGGTAAATATGATGGATAAAAAGACAACCCGTATACGTCGTGCTCGTAAAACTCGCGCGAAGATCCGTGAGCTAACTGTACCGCGTTTAACTGTTCATCGCACTTCGCGCCATATTTATGCGCAGGTGATCGCTGATGGCAACGACAAGGTCCTGGCTACGGCTTCTACACTACAGGCGGATGTAAAGTCTGGGGTGAAATATTCAGGTAATAAAGATGCCGCGGCAGCGGTAGGTAAAGCGGTCGCTGAGAAGGCTAAAGCAGCTGGCGTAACTAAAGTTGCGTTTGATCGTTCAGGATTTAAATATCATGGTCGTGTGAAGGCATTAGCCGACGCTGCCCGTGAAGCAGGATTGGAGTTCTAATATGGCAGGTTTTGATTCTACAACCAGTACTGATGGTATCCAGGAACGCCTGGTAAACATTCGTCGTGTTGCCAAGGTTGTCAAAGGTGGTCGCATCTTTGGTTTTTCTGCCCTGACGGTTGTTGGCGATGGCCAGGGCAAAGTCGGCTTTGGTACCGGCAAGGCCCGTGAAGTCCCTGCTGCGATCCAGAAGGCGATGGAAGCAGCGCGGAAAAACATGGTCGATGTTGCTCTGACTGACGGAACCCTGCAGTACTCAATGATGGCCGAACATGGTGCCGCCAAGGTCTTTATGCAACCCGCCTCGGAAGGTACGGGCGTTATCGCCGGCGGTCCGATGCGTGCAGTATTCGATGTTGTCGGCGTGCGTGATGTATTGGCCAAGTGTGTGGGTTCGAACAACCCGATTAATGTCGTTCGCGCAACCATCAAGGGCCTGGCTAATATGGCCTCCCCTGAGTCAGTTGCAGCGAAACGCGGCAAAACTGTAAAAGAAATATTGGAATAGACCTATGGTAGATAAAAAGATCAAAGTGACATTGGTGCGTAGCATGCACGGTCGTTTGGCTTCACACAAAGCCTGTGTGACAGGCCTGGGTCTACGTCGTATGCATCATACTGTTGAAGTTGAAGACACACCCTGTACCCGGGGCATGATCAATAAAGTGTCGTACATGGTGAAGGTTGAGGAGAATTAAGATGCGTTTGAATAGCATTAAGCCTGCAGAAGGTGCCAAAAAAGACGCAAAGCGTGTCGGTCGTGGTATCGGTTGCGGTTCTGGCAAAACCTCTGGTCGTGGACACAAGGGGCAAAAGTCACGTTCGGGCGGCTTTCATAAGGTCGGGTTCGAAGGTGGTCAAATGCCTTTGCAGCGTCGTTTGCCGAAAGTTGGTTTTCGCTCACGCCTTGCCCGCGTCACCGCTGAGATTCGCTTGCATGAATTAAATGGTATTGATGCAGATACGATCGATATTAATGCATTACAAGCGGCCAACCTGGTTAGCCGCAATATCAAGCGAGCCAAAGTCATGGCATCTGGCAAAATTGAGAAAGCCGTTACCTTAAAGGGTATTAAAGTCACTAAAGGCGCACGTGAGGCTATTGAAGCCGCGGGCGGCAAAATCGAAGAATAAGGAATAGACCGTGGCCACTCCTAAAAGTGCGATTGCTGATGCTATGGCCGCGGGTCGATTCACCGAGTTGCGCAAGCGCCTGTTTTTCGTGCTGGGTGCAATCATCGTCTTTCGCATCGGTTCGTTTATTACAGTTCCCGGTTTAAACACTGACCGTCTCGCCGAGTTATTCGAACAGCAACAGAATACGATTCTTGGCTTGTTCAACATGTTTGGTGGTGGTGCACTGGAACGGTTGTCCATTTTTGCCCTGGGTATCATGCCGTATATCTCGGCCTCGATTATTATCCAGCTACTGACCAAGGTGCATCCCAAGTTAGAACAGTTGAGTAAGGAAGGAGCGGCTGGACGTCGTAAAATCACCCAGTACACCCGCTGGTTTACATTAATACTGGCAACCTTCCAGGCGTTTGGTGTAGCCCGCTATATGATGGGGGATACCGGTGGTTTGGTGACAATGACCAACCCGTATGCATTCTATTTTTCAACCATCGTTACCCTGGTGACCGGAACCATGTTTCTGATGTGGCTGGGCGAACAGGTCACTGAGCGTGGTATCGGTAATGGTATCTCGATGATCATCTTTGCCGGTATTGTCTCGGGTATCCCCGCAGCGATTGCCAACACCCTGGAGCAGGTCAGCTCAGGTGCCAAGACTTACGGATTTGTCTTCTTGCTGATTGGCATGATGGTGCTGGTGATTATGTTCGTCGTCTTCATGGAGCGTGCCCAGCGACGAATCACGGTGAACTATGCCAAGCGACAACAGGGTAGAAAGCTCTATGCGGCTCAATCACAGAATTTACCGCTCAAGATCAACATGGCAGGGGTGATTCCGCCAATTTTTGCCTCCAGTTTGATCCTGTTCCCGGCAACCCTGGTACAGTTTATTGGCGGTAGTGGTGAAGGTGGTATCTGGGACTCGTTTGCCAACATTTCTCAGTTATTACAGCCAGGCCAGCCGATTTATATTCTTGGTTATGCGCTGTTGATTATTTTCTTCTGCTTTTTCTATACGGCATTGATGTTCAATCCAAAGGAAACGGCAGATAACCTGAAGCGCTCAGGTGCTTTTATTCCCGGTATACGCCCGGGCGAGCAAACAGCTCGATATATTGATACAATACTCGGCCGTCTGACATTCGTTGGCGCGATATACATTACGGCCGTGTGTTTGTTACCGGAATTCCTGATTTTATATGGTAACGCCCAATTCTATTTTGGTGGGACCTCACTGTTAATCATCGTGGTGGTGGTGATGGATTTCATGGCGCAAATGCAGTCGCATCTGATGTCGCACCAATACGAAGGATTGATGAAAAAGGCGAATTTGAAGGGTCATGGTCGCTCCGGCATGCTGCGTTAGGTCGGAACGGTAGAATTTAGGAGAAATCGCATGAAAGTACGTGCATCAGTTAAGAAAATTTGCCGGAACTGCAAAATCATCCGTCGCAATGGTGTAGTCCGGGTGATCTGCACGGATCCGCGCCATAAACAGCGTCAGGGATAAGCTTTGCCCCTGAACGGCGTTTTTTGCTCGAATTTTGTTGAATTTTTTACGATTGGCGCCCTTTAAAGGTTGCTAGTTGCGGTTTAGAGAAGTAAAATGCCCCGTTTTACGCGGAATGCGTAACGGTCGTTTTTTGTGTTAGGAAACAGTAAGTTATGGCTCGTATAGCAGGTATAAACATTCCAGACCATAAACATGCAGAAGTTGCTTTGACGGCAATCTATGGTGTTGGTCGCTCCCGTGCTCGCGATATCTGCGGCGCTGTGGGGATTGAGGCCTCAACCAAGATTCAGGATCTTGATGAGGATACATTGGAGAAAATTCGTACAGAAGTGGGTCGATACGAGGTAGAAGGTGATCTGCGTCGTGAAGTCTCCATGAACATTAAGCGACTAATGGATCTGGGTACCTATCGTGGCATTCGCCATCGCCGAGGTCTCCCGCTTCGTGGTCAACGTACCAAAACCAATGCGCGTACTCGTAAAGGACCGCGCAAGTTAGTTAAGAGATAATCGGATTTAAATATTATGGCAGCAAAAGGTTCTCGTCCTCGCAAGAAGGTGAAACGCGATGTATCAGATGGTATCGCGCATGTTCATGCTTCTTTTAACAACACGATCGTTACAATCACTGATCGCCAGGGTAATGCGCTATGTTGGGCAACCGCTGGTGGTTCCGGTTTCCGTGGTTCACGTAAAAGCACCCCATTTGCCGCACAGGTTGCAGCAGAGCGTGCCGGTGAAAAAGCACAGGAATACGGGATGAAAAATCTGGAAGTTTGCGTTAAAGGTCCTGGCCCAGGTCGTGAATCTGCAGTGCGTGCACTGAATGCCAAGGGTTTTCGTATCACTAATATTTCGGATGTGACACCAATACCACATAATGGTTGTCGCCCTCCGAAGAAACGTCGCGTGTAAGCAGGAGGTTTATCTTGGCTCGTTATACTGGACCTGTTTGTCGTTTATGCCGTCGTGAAGGTGAAAAGCTTTTCCTGAAAGGTGAAAAGTGTTTTGGTAGTAAATGCGCAATTGAAAAACGTCCCACTCCACCTGGGCAACATGGTGCGAAGCGTGGTCGTCTGTCGGATTACGCCACCCAGTTACGTGAGAAGCAAAAGCTTCGCCGTATCTATGGTGTATTAGAAAAGCAATTTCGTTCTTATTACAAACAAGCGGATCGACGCAAGGGTTCAACAGGTGACAACCTGTTACAGCTACTTGAGTCACGTTTAGATAATGTTGTTTATCGCATGGGCTTTGGTTCATCACGTACTGAAGCT